>CALJLD010000035.1 GCA_937982665.1 uncultured Planctomycetales bacterium | reverse complement strand
GCATGCCAGATAGGAATGCGATGGCCCCACCACAGTTGACGACTGATACACCAGTCACGCTTTTCGCCCAGCCAATCGAGATACGTCTTGGCGTATCGCGCGGGATGGATGGTCACCCGACCGTCCTGCACGGTATCCATTGCCATTTGCGCGAGACCGGCTTGGCCGTCGGTGTCGGACATCTTCACGAACCACTGGTCCGAGAGATACGGTTCCACCGGCGACTTGCTGCGATCGCTGTGAGCCAGCTCGATGTCGCGGTCTTCGACCTTCTCTAACAGGCCAAGTTCTTCCATCTCCGCAGTCAGAGCCTTCCGCACGGCGAAGCGATCTTGCCCTGCGTACTTGCCACCTTCTTCGTTGATGGTTCCGTCATCGTTGAGGATGTTGAGCATGGGCAGGTTGTTGCGGAGCCCACATTGGTAATCGTTTGGATCATGCGCCGGCGTCACTTTCACCGCACCGGTTCCCAGTTCCGGGTCCACCAGTTCGCCATCGGCAATGATGGGAATCTGCCGGTCGAAGATCGGCGGCGCGAGCATCTTGCCGATCAAATGCTTATAGCGCTCGTCATTCGGATGCACGGCCACGGCCACATCGCCGAGCATTGTCTCCGGCCGAGTTGTGGAAAACATCAGGAACTCATTTGTGCCGGCCACCGGATACTTGAAGGTCCAGAAGCTGCCGCGCTTAGTCTCGTGAAAGATCTCGTCATCGGCCACAGCCGTTTGCAGCTGCGTGTCCCAATTCACCAGCCGCTTGCCGCGATAGATCAAACGGGACTTGAACAGGCTGAAGAAGTAATGCCGCACGGCGCGGGCGCGCGTTTCATCGAAGGTGAAGCTCGTGCGTTCCCAATCGCAGGAGGTTCCCATCTGCTTGAGCTGACCGAGAATTCGGGCTTCGTAGGCGTCTTTCCATTCCCATATCCGTCGCACGAGCTCTTCGCGACCAAGGTCATGACGGGTCTTGCCTTCCTCCTCGCGGATTCGCCGCTCCACCACCGCCTGAGTGGCGATGCCGGCGTGATCCGTGCCAGGCATCCACATCGTGTTGCGGCCACGCATGCGTTGATAGCGGATGAGGAAGTCCTGAATGGAGTTGTTCAGGGCGTGTCCAAGGTGCAAAGCGCCCGTCACGTTGGGCGGGGGGATGACCATGCTGTAGCGAGTGTCCGCCGAGTTGCCGTCCGGCTCGCTGTGGAAATCGCCGCGTTCTTCCCAGAACTTGTACCAGCGATCCTGGGCGGCGTTGTGATCGTACTGTTTAGGGAGTTCGGACATCGCGGCAAAGCTGAAGAGTGGTGGGAAGGCGGCAGGCAATCAGCCTGACACGAGCGAAAAATCGCGAAATCGGCAGGATTTGATGCTGTTTATACTCGACGGGCTGCAAAGCGCACAGGTTCGCGAGCCGGGCCGATTTCCGCAGTATTTGCCTACGTTATGCAGACCACTGACGCTGGGTCCCCAGTTGCCGATAAAGGAAATGCCGGATTTCGGGCTTTTCGGCTGAGCGGTCTTTGTGCGAGCCTGGATAATGAAGGATTGGATAGTATCGCTGTTAGTAACCGAGGCCGTTCGTCCGACTTCCAATAAGGGGTCAGCAGCGGTTCGCACCAACGGCGGTCAACCACTCGAAGACTGCCCAGATTGCCCAGGAAATCCCGCGGGGATAAACTGACGCATTCGACATAAAATTCTGTCAGGGCTGGAGTTGCCGGTGCGGCAGTTCTTTTTTGGCCCGTGAGTTCCTGGTTGCCGACTTTTCGTTTCGCCCTTGAGCAGGAAGAACGATGAGAGAGAGTCTTACTTTTCGATGGGTTCTTCAACGATTCCTTCTTCAACGGTCCCAATTGGCCATCGCCTGCGCCGCGCTGTTGGCGGTGGGTTTGGTCTCGATCTTGGGCGGGGCGGTTCGCGCTCAAGATAACGCGTTTGACTTTGGCGGTGGAGTTGGCGTTCCCGCTGGCGATGCGATCAAGGCGACCGGCTATTTCACGGCCACACCGGATGGCAAGTTTGGCCGGTTGTATATCGAGGCGACCGCGCAGCCGACCTGGCACTTCTATTCCACCACGCAAGGTCCCGGTGGCCCGCTGCCTTCCAAATTGAAAGTCACCGAGGCCGGCGGCTTCCGCGTGACCGGCGAATTCACGGCGCATACCAAGCCGAAAGTTCATCCGGAAGAAGCGTTTGCTGGGTTATTGGTCGAAGAATATTCCCAAGCGCTTTGGAGTGCTCCAATCGAATTTGACGAAGGAACAGACGTCAAGGAACTCTTGATCGCAGGGGCGGTCAACGCCCAAGTGTGTCAAACCGGAGGCAGTTGCCTTCCGCCGACAGATTACAAGTTCACAGCGGCGTTCAAGGAAGTAGCTGAAGGAGAAGGTGCGGGAACTTACAAACCTGAAGCGAGCCATTTGGAATGGATTGGCAAGATTGACCGGAAGCAGGTTGCAGCTGGCGGTCAAGTGGTTCTGAGCCTGACAGCCGCGACAGAACCAGGATGGCATATCTATCAACTGGGAGATGCTCCTTCTGAGAAACTTGGTCCGCAGCCTACGTTGATCAGGTTGCGTGACTTGCCGCCCGGCTGGTCTGTTTCGATCAAACCGAGCAAGGATGCCGTGCCTGGCGACGATGGATCTCGGCCGTATTACGATGGGCAGGTCGAGTTCGCGATTTCCGTCAAAGTGCCGATTGACACCAAAGAAGGCGTTTACCCGATCTCGGGGCTAGTCGCTTTCGCGACATGTAATGACGAAGGTTGCACGCCTCCGGAGGGCTTGGAGTTTTCTCGCGAGATCACTGTCACGACCGGAGCAGCCGCGGGCGGAGGTCCACTTGATTTCCGTGCAGTCGAATACGAGGACGTCACAAGACTGTTCACGGCCCAAGACGCCGACCAAACGCTGCAGTCGCCCGCTTCCAGCGAGAGTCTCTGGTGGGTGTTTGGAGCCGCATTGCTGGGCGGGCTGATCTTGAATGCTATGCCGTGCGTCTTACCCGTGATTGGCCTGAAGGTGCTCGCAGTCGTCGACAAATCCGGCCATGACAGAAAGAAAGTCTTCGCCCTTAACGTCGTGTACTCGTTGGGCATCATTATCGTCTTCCTCATCTTGGCTGGATTGTCCGTCATGCTCAACATGGCGTGGGGCGAGCAGTTCCAAAGCACGGCGTTTAACGTTTGCCTCGCGGCCCTGGTATGGGTGATGGCGCTGAGCTTCTTGGGAGTTTGGGAAATCCCAATCCCGGGATTTGTCGGGGGCAGTGAAGCCAACAAGTTGCAAGACAAAGAAGGCTACGGGGGCGCTTTCTTCCGCGGCGTTTTCACGACGCTGTTGGCGACACCCTGCAGTGGCCCGTTTCTGGGTGCAACATTTGGCTACACGTTAGGGCAGCCTGCGCATGTAACGTTCACAATTTTCGCGTTGATTGGCATTGGAATGTCCGCGCCGTATTTGCTTATCGGCGCGTATCCAAAGCTCGTTGCTTGGCTTCCCAAGCCCGGAGCATGGATGGAAACCTTCAAGCAGTTCATGGGTTTTGTGCTGCTTGGAACCGTGGCTTTCTTGTTGACGTTCATCAACTCCGAGTATCGCACGGCCGTGTTCGCATTGTTGATCGCGCTTTGGTTTGCGTGCTGGTTGATTGGCCGCGTTCCCATCACGGCCAGCCCAGGCCGCAAAGCCAGGGCGTGGGTGATTGGTGCGACAGTCGCAGGCGGCCTTGCCGTAGTACTTTTCGGTAATGTTTGGGGGCAAACAGAGTTGGATTGGGAGCCCTACACTGCCGGAACGCTCGCCAAATATCAGAGCGAAGGCAAGACAGTCATGGTTGACTTTACCGCTGACTGGTGCCTGAATTGCAAGACCGTTGAGGCTTTTGCGCTCAACCAGCCAGAAACCAAGGCGCTTGTGGATGAGAATGAGGTTGTCACGCTCAAAGCGGACTGGACGGATTACAACGAAGAGATCCGGCGAATCCTCAACAGGCACGGCTCAAATTCCATACCCGTACTCATGATCTTCCCTGCTGATGATCCGGAGAATCCGATCGTCTTGCGAGATATCTACACCAAAGCAACTCTGCTTGAAAACTTGAAGAAAGCCGGTCCATCCAAGATTGGCAATGCGCCCGCCACACAAACGGCCATGCGGCAGCCGTAGGTCTGGATAGCTGGCGAGGCGATGCCAACGCCCTTGCGAATGCATAGCGTCATTCCGCAGACGCGGGGATGACCATCGCGAGCGCGCGGCAACTCGTGATTGTGCAGCAACTCACTAGTGCGCAGAAGCGCCGTGCGGCTCTACCTTTTCCGCGCATCCGCTAGTCGCTGCGCGACCCAGACGTGGGACCGCGGGCGTACCCCGCTTGATCAGCAAAGAGGGACCTAAAACCGCGCCGGACTATAAGGCTCCGGCGGCACATGCGGTTCGCGGCCGTCGATCAGTTCGCTGACCAGCGTGCCGGTGCCGGTGGCCATGGAGAGGCCCAGCATGTTGTGACCGGCGGCCAGGATGACGTTGGGAGCAGCCGGCGCGGGGCCGATGATGGGACGGCTGTCGTATGTCATTGGACGCCACCCTGTCCAGCGTTCCGTGACCGGCTCGGCGGTGGGTTCGTGCAGGTAAAGCTTGGCCGATTCCGTGAGGATTTTCATCCGCCGCAGATTGAGCGTGTCATCGTACCCGGCAAACTCCATGATGGCCCCCAGCCGATAACCACTTTGCATTGGCGTGACGGCCACGCGATGTTCCTCAAACATCATCGGCACGCTGGGACAACGTTCCGGCCGGGCCATGGTCATGGAGTACCCTTTGCCTGGCTGAATGGGGATTTTGCAGCCGAGTTCCAGCTTGAGCTGTGGCGTCCACGCCCCGGTGGCCAGCACGAAGGTATCCGCTTCCATTTCGCCCTGTGACGTCTTGGCGGCGGCCGCTTGACCGTTGCTGTGCACAAAAGACTCGAAGCCGCAGTTCTCGATCACTTTTGCGCCGTGGCGAACGATCACGTCTCGCCAGTCCGACATCAACCTATCCGGCCGCAAGTGGGCATCGCACTTGTAATGCCAACCGCCGGCCAGGCCAGGCAACAACGCCGGTTCGCTCTTTGGCAATTCCTCGCCTTCGACGCGACGGACTTCAATCCCGTATTCATCGCGGCAGATCTCGGCGCTGTGCCCGTGATGGGCCATGCCGGCTGCCGTTTGGAAGACAAACATCAGCCCTTTGGTTTCCCATTCGGGATCGATGCCTTCGGCGGCGAACAGTTCCTCATACTTCCGGCGTGACGATTGCAGCAGCGCGTGAATGCCTGCGGCGGATTCGTTCATCGCCTTTTCATTGCAACGTCGGGCGAACTTGAACAGCCAACTCCACAACGCCCAAGAGAATCGCGGTTTGATGTAGAACGGCGAATTGCGTCCGAACATGGCCCGAAGCGTGCTGTTGACCGCGCCAGGCGTAGCCAGCGGCAACACATGGCTAGGGCTGACGTAACCACAATTCGCATGCGAGCAACCGGAGCCGTGCGTGTTCCGCTCAATCAACGTGACGTCATGACCGCCGCGTGCGAGATAGTAAGCGCACGACGTTCCGATCACGCCGCCGCCGATAACAAGGATTTTCTTGGACATGAATGCAAGATGCCGCAACAGCGTCTAATCCGCAAGGGCGCGATCCCCTTCCGCCTGCGGAATCCCCCAAGCGAAGGGATCATTGTCCTGGAAGATCAGCGTGGACTCGCCATTGACGTAAGCGCGGCCGCGGATGGTGGGCAGAATCCGCCCGGCCGATTGGTCTTGCCAACGGAAAGAACCCACAAAGCGGCTGCCAATGAAACTCTCCTGGATCCACTCGTCGCCTTCGGCGAGCTTGCCATCGGCAGCCAGGCAGGCGAGCTTGGCGCTGGTGCCGGTTCCGCACGGCGAGCGATCATACGCATAGCCGGGGCAGAGGACAAAGTTTCGCGAATGGGCTGCCGGTTGTGCGTTGTTGCCAGGTTCCGGCGGCGCGTAAAGTTCCACATGATCGACAAGTGGAAAGCCCGATTCGTTCACCGTCTGGCGAATTCGGCGGGTGTATGCCAGGAGTTTCTCGGCGTTGGCAAGCTTAAGTTCCTGGTCATGCTCATAAACCAGGAAGAACCAGTTGCCGCCCCAGGCGACGTCGCCGGTGATCTTGCCGATGCCTGGCACATCAACTTCGACTGCTTGAGCCTGGCGATAACTGGCGACGTTCTCCACGGCCACGGTGCCATCGGCTTCCAGCGTGGTGGTGACGATGCCCACCGGCGTCTCCAGGCGATGGACGCCAGGATCAATGCGGCCCATGTGGGCCAACGTGGTGATCAGGCCGATTGTCCCATGCCCACACATTCCCAAATAGCTGACGTCATTGAAGTAGATGATGCCGGCAGCACACGAAGAATCGACCGGATCAACCAACAAGCCGCCGACCCAGACGTCCGACCCGCGCGGCTCATGGATTGCGCCACGGCGAAAGTGATCGAACTCGTTACGAAACCGCTCAACGCGTTCCGGCAGCGGACCATCTCCCAAGTCCGGGCCTCCGGCAACGATGATCCGCGTAGGTTCACCGCCGGTGTGAGAATCAATCACTTGCACGCGCTGCGACATGTTAGATCTTCGCCTTGAGAGCGTCCACGCTATTGGACAGCATGATGAAAGCGCCAACTGGGCATGTAGTCAGCGGAAAACTCTTCGTCAGAAACTGCCGCGCGAACCATCTCGATGGGCATGGAACCGTTACGAATGATCGCGTCATGGAATTCCTTCTCGCCTAACTTCCCGGTTTCGACAAGTTCTTGCCGCAACTGCCATAGCTGCAACCCGCCCAGCAAGTACGCCGCTTGATAGAGTGGCGAATAACTGCCGTTGAAGGACCTGCGAACTTCGGCCTCGGAATTGTTCCGTTCAAAGCCGACGTTGGCGACAAGAAAATCGATGCATTGTTGCGGATTCATCAGTCCCATGTGGTAACTCAACGAGAAGACAATCCGTGCGCAACGGTGTGACCGCCAAACCAACATCCCAATGCGTTCTTCCGGCGTGATAGGAAATCCCTTGTCGTAGAGGACCAGTTCCCAATAGAGTGCCCAACCTTCTCCCCAGAATGGCGTCCCGCCGCCGCGTTGGTAGATGTTTCGCTGACCCATGTATCCTTGCAAGTGGTGTCCGGGGATCAGTTCGTGGTGGACGGTGGCCTTGGCGAAAGGATGATTGTTGCCCCGCATGCTTTGGAGCTTATCCTCATGAGCCATGGTATCGGTGGGGAAAGAAACGCTGATTGTCTGCCCTCCGGTGAAGAAGGGATTCACCAGTTGCCGCTGCGGTGACATCATCTGCATCCGCCAAACTTCCGTGGCGATCTGCGGCACGGTGATCAGATCGTTCTCGCGAAGGTAGTCAATCGCTTCCCAGGCGAGGTCGCGGATCATGAATGGCTGTTCTCCGGGCGCTACGTGCATGCCCTTAACCTTTTCGACGGCGGCCTGCCAGTCGTCGCCCAACCCCATCTCTCGCGCGGCTTGGCGCATTTCATTGTGGCACCATTCCAACTCAACATACGCAAGCCGGATGAGTTCTTCCGGCGAATAGGCGATCATTTCGTCGGCCAAAGCTCGCTCCAAAGCGGCCTTGCCGATGGGACGGCCAATGATGCCATCGGGATCGGTGTTGTTTTCCAGGTTGCGTTTGGCGAGCGCGACTCGGGCGGCTTGTGTGGCATCATTCGCCTGACCGGGTTCTCCGCCTTCCCACCACCTGGCATATCCTCGCAGCGCCTGCTCGGCCGCTTCAAACGCTTCCGTCAACTCTGCGGAGGGCTCTTCCTCCTGCTCGTCGCGATTGTCCTTCCAACGCTGCATGGCTGATTGCGTGTTGGTGATTGACTCGACGATTTGACGATAGACGCCAATGTCGGTCACGGCTTCCGGCACGCTCGCGGCGGCTTCTTGAGCCGAAGGAATGTCAGTGGCAATGCCTTGAAGTAACGCAAGTGCGTCTTCATCGGAAGCAAAGGTGGGAGCTGGTTGTTGCTGCTGGGCGTTTGTGCCTGCGCCTCGACGTCCACCACGAGCCCCTCTTCTGCCGCGACCGAAACCTCGCTGCGCGCGGGGCAAAGGAGCAAGCTGGCCGGCGACTGAGCGGAAGGGCGCGAGCTGTGCGAGAGTTGTTTCCAGCGCGGAAGTTTGCTCAAAGGAATTCAATTGGTTGCGCAGATCAATCGCCGACATCAGGTAGTCAACCTGGGCGGGCCGACTGAGCGCTGCGAAATCCAGAGTGTCCAAACTCGCCAGCGAACGCTTGACCGATGCCAGACGCTCTTCAGGGCTTTGCGCCGCAAAAACTCCTTGACCACCCCGCCCTCGTCCGCCGCGGCCTTCTCTCCCGGAACGGGCTCTGCCGCCGCGGAGTTGCTGTCTGACGCCGGTGAATTCGCTTTGCGGTTGGCTCATCAACGCCGCAAGGTCCGGCACGGAAGAACCTGCCCTGGCAAGCAATCCGTCCGCGGCAGGCGACTTGCCGGAATACGCTGGGAGCGACTGCGGATCAAAGTCGCTGGTCGCCAAGAGTGACGCCTGCAAGTCATCGGCGTATTGCCGCAGTTCGTCATCTAGCACGGGATACGCGGCACGCATCCACCAAGAAAACATCGGATCGTAGCCATGGTAGAAATCGTGCCAGGCCGCCAACGCGCTGCGAAGTTCCGACGTGGCCTCGGCCGCTTTGGCGCCGATGGAGTCTTCAGCGTCGGCATCTTCGTCTGTCTGTTCACCATCACTGGCAGGCAGCGCCGCCCGCAGGTCTCGAACATGTCGAATCAGTTGATCCAGAATGCCGGCGGCCTCCTGGTGATCGAACTTCTGGACGCGAGCGCGATTCTCCGCCAGCAAAATAATTGGCGAGGCAAAGTTCACCCACGGTGCCACTTCCGCAGCCAGCTCGCGTTGTTCGGCAAGTTCTTGCTCATGCTGTTTGATGAGTTCGCGCAACGCCTCAAGATCTGCCGCTTCCGCTTCGCTCAATGTTGAGGTATCGAGTTGTTGGAGCGCATCGTCCCAATCCGTATAGAAACGTCCCAGGCGCTCGAAGCGTATTGGCGAAAGGCTGATCGAATAGAAGCCGCTCAAGCTGCGCTGATCCGCAGCGTACCAGTCAGCAACAATCTGCACGCGACTGCCAGTCGGCGTCAGGTGCTCATTGAGATCAACGGGTTCTTGATCACTTTCCTGCGCGGATTCGTCATCTTGCTGACCATCCTGTTGATCGGCTTGCGTTGAGTTGGCATCTTGATTGCTAATCGAGACAGGCAACAGCCCGCCGCGCGCGCTTCCTCCAGCACGTCCCCCGCGGCCTCAGGGTTGCGCGGCGTCGCGGTTGGGCGCCTCACCG
>CALJLD010000034.1 GCA_937982665.1 uncultured Planctomycetales bacterium | reverse complement strand
CGTCGAAATGCGGACAGTGACGATTGCAAACCCGACCCGCCGGCCTCGGATGAGGGGCCCCGGTGACGGAGGCCTCCGAACCAGGTCAGGTCGAAAGAAGCAGCCTTAAGGGGTTCCCTTCGGGTGCTGGGCCCCCACCGGGCGCCGCTTTTTCTTTGGGCGAAATTGCCGCAAGTGGTTGGCTGCCACATGGCTGCCACATGGCTGCGCGAAGGATGAGCGGATGAACACCGCAGCAAAATCTGGCGAGTACGTTGTCGTCGCGCGGCGGTATCGCCCTACGCAGTTTGACGAACTGCTGGGTCAAGAGCATGTCGCGAAGGCGCTGCGCGCAGCGATCGAGAGTTCGCGAGTTGGCCATGCCTATCTCTTCACGGGCGCTCGCGGCGTAGGCAAGACCTCGGCCGCGCGGATTCTGGCCAAAGCCCTGAACTGCGTGAATGGGCCCACCGCCACGCCTTGCAATCAGTGCGACTCGTGTCAGGCAATCGCCACAGGCGAAGACATTGATGTCCTGGAAATTGACGGCGCCAGCAATCGCGGGATCGATGAGATTCGGCAACTGCGGCAAAACGTCAACGTTCGCCCCAGCCGTTCGCGATTCAAAATCTACATTATCGACGAAGTTCATATGCTCACGCGCGAGGCGTTCAACGCCTTGCTGAAAACGCTGGAAGAGCCGCCAGAGCATGTGAAGTTCATCTTCTGCACAACGGAAGCGGAGAAGGTTCCCGTCACGGTGCTGTCCCGCTGCCAGCGGTTTGACTTCGCCGGAATTCAAACTCCGGCGATTGCCGCGCGGCTGCAACAGATTGTCGATGCCGAAGGCGTTGCGGCGGACGAAGAAGCGTTGCAACTGTTGGCCCGCCGCGCTGGCGGTTCCATGCGAGACAGCCAGTCTTTGCTGGAGCAGTTGCTCTCATTGCGTGAAGATCGCCTGAACGTGGAGTCCGTCAACCAGCTTTTGGGGACCGCTTCCAACAGCCGCTTGACTGAGATTGTGCAACGCATTGTGCAGCGGCAGTCAGGCGAGGCCCTGCAAGCGTTGGACGCCGCGCTGGCCGAAGGCGTGGACGTTGGTCAGCTTGTTGATCAACTGCTTGGCTACTTGCGTGACTTGATGGTCTCCGCCGTGGGCAGCAAGCCGGACGCATATCTGTTTGCGTCCACGGCTGATGAAGCCTGGCTTGTCAGCGCCGCACGCGAACTGGGTGTGCCGGCCATCCTCGCGATGATGCAAGTGCTGGATCACGCGTTGGAACGAATGCGTGTGAGCGTTCACCGGCGGACATTGGCCGAGTTGGCACTGGTGCGACTCTGCTCGCTCACGCAACTGCGAGATTTGTCAGCTGTGGTCGAGAGTCTGCGGCAAGGCGCGCCGTTGCCGGAGGCCACGCCAGCCACATCGCCGACAAGCGGTGGTGCGGTAAAAAAAAACGCTGAGCCGCAAGAAGTAGCGCAGCCGATTGAAGCCGAATCGAATTCGGCAGCGAATCCTGCAACTTCAAGCCCCGCTCCTCCCAGTCCAACGAGTGCGAGCCCCGCACCGTCAACAAACGGCAAAGACGCGGCACCAGCCGGCGTAAGTTCGGGATCTCCCAACCAACAAGGCGCGCCGGCAGCTAAAACGCCAACAACAAGCGCGCCTGCTGCGGATGTTGCCAAAGACGTATCGCCTGCGAATCCTCCGGATCGCCCCGCGATGGAAGTTTGGCGAGCCGCTTTGGCAGGGCTTTCCAGCTTGATTGCGGACCAGGCTGCGTTGGCCAAAAGCGTGGCTTACGATGGGCCCACGCGGCTTGCGGTGGAATTCGCGGCGGAGCACAGCTTTCAAAAGTCCATGTGTGAACGTGGAGATCAAGCGCAAGTCATCGCGGCGGCCGTTTCGGAAATTGCCGGCCGCAGAATGACCTTGCAGTTTCGCCTTGGCGAAGAATCACAACAGCCGAATTCCGGCAAAGCCAGGCAGACAGTTCGCCGGCCTTCGCGGGTGACTGTTCGGGATTATGTGGATAACCCGCTGGTCAAAAGCGTGGCCGAGACGTTTTCCGCGACGCCCCTCAAGGTTGATCCGCCACAGCAAGATAAAGAGTCTTAGGACAAAGCAACCTGCCATTTAGCAGGATTGCCTGTTCCATTGGCACATAGCATCACACCAAATTCGCACATCGCACGATCGCGTCATTCCGCATTCCAGCATTCAGGAGTTCGCCGTGTTCAAGGGAATCGCCAACATCGCATCGCTGATGAAGCAGGCTTCGCAGATGGGCGGCAAGCTGCAATCCATCAACGAGGAACTCAAGGCGCAACAAGTCACTGGGAGCGCCGGCGGCGGAATGATCGAACTGGACATGAACGGCTTGTCCGAAGCCAAAGCGTGCCGGATCGATCCTTCATTGGTGAAAGAAGGCGATCGCGAACTTCTGGAAGATCTGATCGTTGCGGCTGTGAATCAGGCAGTTACCAAGAGCCGTGAACTGCACGCCGGCGCGATGAAGAATCTCGCTGGCGGGATGAATTTGCCAGGCCTTGATGACGCGCTTTCGCAAATGACCGGCGGCGCTCCTCCTGAGGATGATGAAACGGAAGCGTCCGAACAATAGCATCCGCGTTCGCCAGAAAATGACAACGGATTCGTCACAACAGAACGTCGCGCAACAGCATGATCAGTGAATCGGTCAGCCGGCTAATTGAGGAGTTTTCCCGCCTGCCAGGGATCGGCAAAAAAACGGCCGAGCGTTTGACCTATCACATTCTGCGCGTCAGTGAAGCGGAAGCCCTGCAACTTGCCGAGGCGATTCGCAACATCAAGCTCAACGTGCGGTATTGCCGGGAGTGCTACAACCTCTCTGAAGGCGAACTTTGCAACATCTGCCAGGACGGTCGACGAGACACCACACGGATTTGTGTGGTTGAGCAGCCGCGGGATTTGATCTCTCTGGAGAACACCGGAAGTTACAATGGTCTGTATCATGTTCTGCTTGGCCGCATCGCTCCGCTTGAAGGAATTGGGCCGGAACAACTGACCATTGACCATCTGGTTGAGCGGGTTCGCAAAGGTGGCGTCAGTGAAGTCATCATGGCCACCAACCCCACGGTCGAAGGGGATGGGACGGCCCTGCAAATCTCTAACTTGCTGGCCGAGTTTCCAGTCGAGATCACCCGCCTGGCCCGGGGCATAACCTCTGGCAGCGTCTTGGAATTCGCCAACAAAGAAGTCCTGACGGATGCTCTGACTGGACGGCAAAAACTGTAGTTTTTTGCAACATGTGTCCGGTGTCGCCTCCCCCCGCAAGAGCCGTAACCGCTTTCGCATGCTAGTGTTGTATGCAGTGGCTTTCAATTTGCCATCGCACGATTGATGGCGTCCGCTATAATGCGCGAGCAATTCTGGCGGGGCGGCACAATTCTTGCTTTCGGCAAGCGATTCGCCCTTCGATTGGTCATCCGCCGCGCTGAAGAATCCGGGATTCTTCGTCGCGACACTCCTTGGATATATCGAAATACCGCTATGCGGCTTTCCTTCGGACAAGACTTATCCATGCGGCAGACGCAGAGCCAGAAAATGGTTCTGGCGCCGCGGATGATTCAGTCCATGGAGATTCTGCAACTCCCCATTCTTGCCCTGCAAGAGCGGATTGAGCAGGAGTTGCAGGAGAACGCGGTCCTGGAAAAAGAAGAGCGCGATCCCGACTTGCCGGACTCCGCAGCTGACTACCAGGACGAGACCGCGCCGCGCGACGATAAGGAACTTGTTGTTAAAGAGGACTCCAACAACGAGGACGATTTCGAGCGTTTGTTGTCCATGTCAGAGGACATGCCCAACGACTTCGATGAGCGGCCGCGCCTCTCCAGCAATCGTCTTGAAGAAGTGGCCGAGCGTTCTCATGATGCAATGGCAAACGCGGCCCGCGCGATGACCTTGCACGATTACTTGTTGGACCAGCTGGCCTATTTTGATCTGGATGATGCCACGCGGCGAATGGCCGAACGCATCATCTACAGCCTGGATGACAATGGCCGTTTGCCGACGCCGTTAGAAGATATCCTGGGGCCGGAAGCCACCGAAGAAAACATGGCGATCGCCAACACTGCGCTGGCGGTTGTGCAAAAGCTCGATCCGCCAGGCGTTGGCGCCAGAGACTTGCGCGAGTGTTGGCTGCTGCAGTTAACGCCGGACATGCCGTACTACGAGGAGTTGCGCACGCTGATCTCCAACCACTTGGATGATCTCGCGCAAAACCGCCGCCCGGCAATTGCCCGCAAGACCGGCTATGACATGGAGACCATCGAGCACGCGGTAGCGCAACTCAAGAAGCTCAACGCGCACCCCGGCTCGGACTATAAGGACTCGCACGTTCCAGCTGTCACGCCGGACGTCTTCGTTGATCGCCAGGAGGACGGCACATACAAAGTCCGTTTGGACGAACACGACACGCCCCGGCTGTTCATCAGTCCGTTGTACCGCAAGATGTTGCGTAACGGCTCGGCATCCGCGGAAGACCGAGAATACATCAAACGCAAGATCAACGCCGCGCAGTGGTTGATTGAATCAATCGGTCAACGCCGCAACACCATCCACAAAGTGGCCCAGGCAATCATCGATCACCAGACCGATTTCCTGGAGCGCGGTCCGGAGCATATCGAACCGCTGAAAATGCAGCAGATCGCGGATCGTGTTGGCGTGCACGTCACCACCGTCAGCCGCGCCGTGGACGATAAGTGGATCCAAACCCCGCGGGGCATCTTTCCGCTCAAGCGGTTTTTTGGCGGCGGAACGAAGAGCGCCTCAGGCGAAGAAGTCGCCTGGGATACGGTCCGGCTCAAGCTGCAGGAAATCGTCGACAACGAAGACAAGTCGAGTCCGTTCTCGGATGATGATCTTGTCAAAGAGCTTGCCCGACACGGCATCAAGGTCGCGCGCCGCACAGTGACCAAGTATCGCAAGTCGATGAAGATCCCCAGTTCGCGCCAGCGGCGCGAATGGACCACGGCCGATGCCAACGGCCAGGGTTAGGCGACGTTTGCCGATTCCCGTCATTCCCGCGCAGGCAGTAACCCAGAAGGACAACGTAGCGCGCTGGATTCCCGCCTGCGCGGGAATGACGTTGAAGTCACGAAGCAATGCAAGTTGTCGTGACTAACAAGAGCAAGTCGCCCCGCATCGCTTATCCTGCCGCATTGCGCTCCAGCATCATGTATTGCGCGGCGAAGTCGCTACGAATCGCCTCGATCCGGCGGCGGTTCGCGCCAAAGTCCGAACGTCCGACGCGCGAAGCGCTGCGGCAATGGATCACTTGTTCTTGCGGATCAATACGAAATTCCGCGTCGTCGATGAATCGCAACATCCGCGAACGGAAGGTTGCGTACCAGTAGTTCGGCTCGCGGTATTCAATGTTCACGCCTGATTGCGAGCTGATTGCCAACTGCAAGCGTTGCCGTGCTTCTTCCAGCGAGCAATCAAACCGAATCGGCTCAATCGAATGAGCCGCGTCATTGGCTTTGCTGGAAACGCAATTCGGGCGTTTCCCGCACGAACTCATCGTTCGATCAAGGAACAAGTCTCGCGGTCCTTGCCGGGAAAGCCAACTGAGAAATCCCAACCACGCGATGCCACCCACGACTGGCACGACCAGCCACCACACAACGGACGGAATTCCGCCGGAATCGTCAGCGGTGATGTCGTCAGCCGGACTTGTCTCAGTACTCGTGCCTGACGCGGCTTGTCCCCTTCTTTGCCAGTAACGCTGAGCGCGAGTTGCCTGCGTGTTGGGGTTGGTGTCCAGCCATTGATGGACGCCAATTGCCAACGTTCCAGCGCGGCGTTTGTGGACGGTGGCGTTCGCTTCCCTGCGAGTTTCCAACAGCCCAACCGCCACCAACGTGGCGAGCGTCGTCAGCATCAATCCCAATACAACAAATCGAGCCAACGCCGGCGTCCTCGTGAGAAAGAGCAAGTGGGCGATGCCCAGCGCTATCAAGCCCACAAGCCAAAGGACGTGGATATCGACGGCCGCGAAATGCCACGCCACATCCAAAGCCGGACGGAAAGCGGCGAAGAGGAACAAGTGCCAAAGGATGACGGCCACGTAGCCCATCGCCCAACCAATGAGCGAGGAACGCCAACCGGCGAGTTGGTTTTTGCGAATGTCGTAGACCGCCAGATAGGCAAAGCTGAGCCCCGGCCCAAAGGCGAAAGGTGCAATGACCAATGCCGGCCACCAAAAGGAAAACACGGCCGCAATCAGACCAAACAAAGAAAACCCAACAGCCGCGGCCGCGAATGGACTGGACTCGTGTCTGGCAAATTGCGATTGATCGCCCCAACGCGCTGCATTGGAAATGCCGTCATCCGCCAGGTCCGCGGATGTCAATTCAATTGCATTTCGCGCGGCTTCTTCCGCAGCCGCGGCGTCTGCCTGCTGGGGATGTGAATCGCTATCAGGCGATGAACCGGACATTGACCGCTATTTCTTGTGTTTGCGGGGACCGCTGGGTTTGCCATTCACCTGGGTTTCGCGGTGTTTGCGAACGTCCTGCTTCGCCCGTTCCAACTCTGATTTGAGAATGGCCGTTTGAATCATTTGCTGATGTTTGAGTTCCATCAACTGGCTGCGCGATCGCATCAAATCCACAAGCGCAACAGCGGCAATCCAGAACGTGACGATCACGGCGATCATCCAAGTGAGCGAGAACGCCATTGGATGTGCCCGAGGGTTGATCAATGCTCCAACGAGCAGCAGCACGCCAATCACTCCGATGCCGCTGCTGGCCTGAACGCGGAGGCGAAAACGCTTCCACGCGGCGGTTTGCGCGTTCTCGTCTGGGGCCGCTTCGCGACGCTGCCGATACGTTCGAACATCAAACGTAACGAGAACGATTGAAATCACCAACAGCAAGCCAGAGACGACGGCGACGGGTGCGAAAGTCAACGTGGTTGTCCAACCTGCAAATGTCCGGGGGCGGCAAACTTCAATGAATGAAGCTTAGCACGTCCGTCCGCATCATCAATTCCCCGGCAAAGCGGCACCCGGCTTCGCACGCTGCAACCAGGTTTTGAGCACATGGCCAACCTTGGCGAGGCTCTCCGCTGAGCACTTGTCCGCAGTGTCGCCTTCGGTATGCCAGTAGGGATAATCGAAGTCGATCAAGTCACACGTGGGGATGTTTGCCGTTTGGTTGAGTGCCAGATGATCGTCGCGAATCTCGTACTTCGGACGATTGATGAATTCGAACACTTCCACGCTGCGTGCCGTCCGCCACACGGAACGCACGAGCGGGGCTGTGTCCTGGAATGCCAGGCTGTTGCGTTCCTGATAGATCTGCAATTCAGAATCGCCAATCATGTCGACAAGAATGCCATAATGATATTTGTGGGCTGGCGGGTTCTTCGCGTAGTCATGCGAGAAATACTCCGAGCCGAGAAAATAGCGGTCCGACGAACGGTAAACGAGTTCTTCACCGTCAAATAGAATGATGTCGACGCCGTAGCCGGTCTCGACGTCTTTGAGTTCCTTGGCCAACTGCATGTACAGCGCCACACCGCTGGCCCCGTCATTGGCGCCAATGAAGGTGCCCAATGGATTGCGGCGGTCCTCATTTGGGTACGGCCGCGTATCGTAGTGGCAGCAGAGCAGGACGCGGTCCTTCTTGTCCGGATGGAGTTCAATGATCAGGTTCGCCAGCTCGACGGCTTCGCCGGATTGCGGATCACGCTCTGTGAACTCTTGGCGTTTGACTTCCAGCCCGATGCTCTTGAAGTATTCCGTGATGTATGCCTGCTGCTTTTCCATGCCCTCGCTGCCGGATTTGCGCGGGCCGATGTCGCAGATTTCCTTGAGGTACGCATAGGCTTGCTCGCCGTCAAACTCGGCTGTGGAGACCGACTGTGGCTCGCCCGGATAGGAACTGCCGGCAAAGTACGCGTACAGTCCCGTGCCCACGCCAATGACAAGCAGCCCGGCAATGATCGCCATCACAACGTAAGGGTTCTTCCAACCGCTCGCGGGGTTGGTTCCGTAGTCCTGGCGGGTCTGCTGTTGAGGACTTGAAGAACTGGACATGACTTGCCTCGATGCGCGGCGGGAGCCGGCGATAGCGGATGTTCCGTGGGTCGCGGCGAACCGCTGTATTCTATGCGATATCTACCACCTGCGGAAATGCGAATCCCCACTGCAGACCGCAGTTCCAACCAGGGCTGCAAAGGAATTAACCCGCGATTTTGCGGCGTGTTGCGGCAGCAGATTCCAGCATTTGTCGCAATTCCGGCCAAACTCGCCCAGGCGACAGCTCGCCCATACACACCATCTTGCGGCAACGGGTGATGTAGCTGGCCGCACATTCCACGTTTGTCGCCACGCAGCGATGTGGCTGATTGGGAAGGTCTCGCCGGGGGCCGGAACGCACGGGATCCGTGCAGGTGAAAATGCCGAGCGTGGGCGTGTTCAACGCCGCGGCCAGATGCATTGGGCCGGAATCTCCGGAAACGAAAATATCCACCGCCTGACAAATCCCGGCTAACTGAGCGACATTGGATTTCCCAGCAAGGTTCAACGCAGGTGCTGGTCGGCCACCTGGTAAATCACCATCCTTGCCAATCAGCCGACAGACTTCGTCACCTAAGTGTTGTTCATTCGGTCCGCCAACAATCACAACGCCGGCGTTGAATTCGCGAATGGCGAGTCGCGCCAGACCGGCGAATGATTCCGGCGGCCAGCGCTTCGTCTCCCACTGCGCGCCGGGGCAAAGCGCCAACAGCGGTCGGGGCAAACTCGCGAGTTTCTCATCAGCCCAAGCGGTTGACTCGGCGGGCACGTGAACTTGAGCCGGCGGCGGCGGACCTTCGCAGCCCAATGCATTGGCAATCGGTAACAGCGTCTCCAACGCCGGCTGATGCCATGGCCCCACAGCAACACGATCGGTGTACGCCAGATGGGAAAACTCGCGCGATAGCGATGAACCCACTCGCCTCGCCGCTCGCGTCGACCAGGTGAGCAAGCCGCTTCTCGCCAGCCCTTGCAAATCAATCGCCAGATCGAATTCGGCCGCTCGAAGCTCTCGCATGGTTTGCCGCAGCGCGCCAATTCGAGCTCTCAACCCGCGCGGATATGGCAGCAGGATTACCTCGTCCAATTGAGGGTGACCTTGCAACAAAGGTGCGAACGGAGCTTTCACGACCCAAGCGATATGAGCTCTTGGGAAACGCCCGCGCAACATTCCCAGCACGGGCAGCGTTTGCACAATGTCACCAAACGCACTGGGTTTGATGAGACAAATGCGCTGCGGGGAAATCGAATTCAGCGGGGGCCGGCGAGGCATTCAAGCACGAAACAGACGTTGAACGGGGCGCGACAGCGAAACAAAAACTGGGCAAACTGCCGGGCTCGGAGGAGTACCGCGGCGGTCTGTGTTGGCAG
>CALJLD010000033.1 GCA_937982665.1 uncultured Planctomycetales bacterium | reverse complement strand
TAGCATTGCGCAAAGTCGTCTGGCAATTCGGCAACGGCAACCGCCGCACCAGTCAATTGAAAACGACGGTCACTGGTCAGCTGCAAGTCGCCCCGCAATTGATCGTCTGCTTGTGCCAAGGTGAACCTGATGGCGGGAGAACTAGTGTAGAACTCGATTTCCTCCCCGCTCAAAGGCGTCGATTGCAAGGCAAAATAGATGGGGCTGGGCAGCTCCACCTTGAGCCAGCCGCGGTAGCGATCGTCATGGAACTGAAGTGCCAGCTTTGCCGGAATGCTGATGTCGCCCGCCGCGGTTTCCAGCGAATAAACTCCGTTCGGTAAATCGAGCGATCCGCTGCCTGCGCCATCGTGCGAGTTTGTCGCAGCCGTATTTCGCTGCCTTCGTTCTTGCGCGGCACGGTCGGCAACGTCTTGAAGCATGGAATCCAATTCTCTGCGCGGATACCACTTCCCCGCGAGACACACAGAGTCAATCGCCGTGGTGTTGCGAATGTCGTCCAGTGGGTTGGCCGTGAGTAAAACGAAATCGGCCACTTTTCCCACCTCGAGTGTCCCGCGCGTCTGTTGAACACCAACACACTCGGCTGCATGTTTGGTTGCGCTCAAAAGTGCTTCCATTGGGGTCATCTGCAGTTGAGTGACCATCTGCTCTAGCTCGTCGTGCAGACCAAACCCCGGAAAGACGAGCACCACGGCTGTGTCAGAGCCGGCGAGCATCTTGACTCCCGCCTGCTTCATTTCTCGGATGTCGCGGTCGACTTCCGGGAGCAAGTTAAGAATCCGCTCCAGGACGTGTTGCGAGGCCTTCCGTTCGGCCGCTTGCTCACGCCAATCTTCAATCAAATACCCAGCGAGATATTTCCGTCTGGTGTCATACTCGCCGGAAGTATCGCTCACGATCCGGTCAATGTTCTCTTGCGAATCTGTATACAACCTCCGTGCGGCCAAAGTGGGAGTGACAATAACATCTGCCAAGGCCATCCGTTTGAAGAGCTTCTCTCGCTCCTCCTGGCCACGTTCGGTTAGCGGTGGCAGAAACGAATGCTCCAAGCAGTCTTGTCCAAACGCCAAGAGGTCCTCCGGCGGCCCGACAGAATGACCAAACAGTGGCAAGTTGTGCTGGTCGCAAGCAGCAGCAATGGCCTGGAAGACTTCCGGTGATGCGACGGTACGCACTTTGACGAAATCAACACCTAGCGCAGCTATGAATTCGACAGCCTGCGTGGCTTCTTCAGGTGTCGCGATCCCTAGTCGTGTGCGACTGACTGGTTCCACCATACCTTGCCGTTGCATTCGTTCGATGTTGGTCTGGTTCTCCAAGATCGGGCCGGCGGTGAAGATTGCGGGCCCAAGCCTGTCACCGGCTTCGATCTCACGCCGCCACGAAATCACGGATCGGTAGTCGCCCCCCAGGTCGCGGACTGCGGTGACCCCGTTGGCAACAAACAAGGGGAGTGAATTCTCCCGAGACTTTCCCAGATGGACATGTGAGTCCCACAAGCCCGGGATCAGGAACTTTCCGGCGCCGTCGATCACAGTTGCCTGCTCTGGCACAACAATGTCATCAACACCACCGACAGCGACGATGCGCGACCCCTGAACCACAACGGACATATGCTCACGCGGAGCAGTTCCGGTTCCATCGATGAGCAACACGTTCTGCACGACGAGCGTGTCATGACTCGTAGGTTGTGTTGATTTGGCCGGCAAGCACGAAGTCGTCACCTCGAAGGGCAACGCGACACTTAGGGCGAGAATCGCAATAAGATGTTGAGCGATATGGAACATGTGACTCAGAGAAATCGGGGGGATCCAGTGAACAATCAGACGGCTTCATCATTCGGGGCGCTATTGCGCCCCGCCAGTTTCGATCATCCGCTGCGCAGACTTCAACAACTCATCGCAAGCGATGTATTCGGAATCCGTGGACGGGACGCGGCTGTTGTTTAAGAATCGGATGGCGAGCTCAAGTTCGTCGACGGCGTCACTGAGTGCACCAATGCGAATCAGACACTCGGCGTGTGTGCGCATGATCTTCGCCTGATAGGCGGGCATTCCGGGGGCCACATCGCGTGCGACTTGAACCGCTTCATCGAAGTACGTCTCCGCCTCTGTGCGACCAGCCTGACCGGCGGCGAGGAACAGTGTTTCGCCCATCGAGATGTAGTGCTTGACCAACAAGGGCCGCATTGCGACATCGTCGAAGTCTTCAACCATGCCGATTGCCTCGCGCTGCAGGTCGATGGCGCCGGGACGTTTGAGGTGAGCCCGAGCCAAGGCTAGCAGACGCAAAGTTTCCGCGACATCGCGACGATTTCGTGGGCCAAGTTCGCGGTAGGTGGATAGCGCTTTGGACAGGTGGCGGTCGGCTTTCTCCCACGCCTCCAACTTGGCGTACATTTGGCCAAACACGACGTTTGTACGAGCGCGCGTCCATTCGTCTTCAGCAAACCGCACATCAATTTCGCCGGCTGCTCCATCGAGCAAGGCCAGGACGCGTGCTCTCCCTGCTGCCGAGCCATCTGTTTCGACAGCAAGGTTTACAAGCCAAGCCGTTACCTCGTCTGCTGCGTGATGCGCTCGGGATGTCTCGTCTTGAGAAACGCCTAGTCGCCATGCGTAAACCGCGATGACCGCGACAGTGACTACCAAGGCCAGGAAAGAGGTCGCCGCTATTGCGCTCTTGGTGGGATGACGCTTGGCAATCGCCTTGAGGTCAAACAAGAATCCTGCTCGCGGAGCACTGACGGATTGACCGGATGCGCATTTCTCCAGGTCGGCCTGGAGGCTAGCGACGTTAGGATATCGCAAGCTCGGTTCTTTGCGCATCGCCTTGAGAATGACCGCTTCGATCGACTTTGAGATGTGGCTGTTGACCGCTCGAGGTCGGAGGGGCTGACCAAGTTGAATCTCTTGCAGCAGTTGCCCTAAGCTGGCTCCAGCCGTGTATGGGCCACGGCCAACAAACACTCGGTACAGCAAGACGCCGAGGCTATACACATCGGCTCTTTCGTCGAGACCTTCTTCATCACCATCGAGTTGCTCTGGGGCTGCGTATTCTGGAGTGCCCAGCAGGTTGCCGCTCCGCGTTACTTTTGACAAACCACCGGAGATATCGGCCAACGGTTTGGCCAGTCCAAAGTCGAGCACAAATGGCTCACCTGGTTCGGTCACGAGTATGTTCGATGGCTTCAGGTCTCTATGAATGCTCCCGAGTTCGTGCACGTGTGAAACCGCGCGGCAGATCTTCACAAAAACAGCGATCAAGGTTGATTCCCGGTCGGGATCATCTGGGGAAAAATTGGCTGCCCATGCGGTCACTGGTACACCGTCCACCCAATCCATTTCGAGCAACAGCTCTCCTCCTTCGACTTCGACATCTCGCGCGGAGACAATATTGGGATGGCGCGTCTGGGCGATGGTTTCGATCTCGGTGGCCAGCCGCTGCTTAGCCGTGCGGGGCGCGTACATGCCGCCATGAATCCGCTTCAGGGCAACGAGTCGGCCATCTGTGCGGCGAGCCTTGTAAACAACGCCTTGCCCTCCTTGCGCACAAGCGCCGAGGATTTCGTAGTCTCCCAAGTGACCAAGCGTGGTCGATTCTTCCGCACCGCGAACAAGGCTTAACCACCGATCGTCATCGGAATCAAAAACGCCCAACCTGGAGTCAGTCTCGACTCCGTCGCTTTGTGGATCAGGTTCCGGGTGGGTGCTCTTCATCTTGGATTTGTGCCGCGATGAGTTCGCGCATCCTCGACTTCATGCGTTGTTTGATTTTGCGGATCGCGTCCGGACGAGTCTTGAAACGCTTTTCGATTTCCTGGATCTCTTCGCCAGCCAAGATTGCTCGAAAGACTTCAATTGATTTTTCATCGACTTGTTTGGCCAGAGCGCTCATCGCTCGCCGGATATGATGCTGAGTCCATTCGTCATTCCACACGTCCACTGACGGGCCAACATCTGGGACGGCCAAATGCGCTTCACAAATAGATACTGGTCGATCAGAAGTCTTGTGACGCGAGAAATGTGAAGAAATCGTATTGCGAACCATACTTCCCAAGTAATCCCGAAAACGCCCCTTGGTTGAGTCGTACTCAAACTTCGGCAGGAACCGATAAAGCTTGATCATGACAACCTGACGAATGTCTTCGGCGTCGCCGAGTTGCATCCCAGATCGCCGACAAAACCGAATAATGAGTTCGCCGTAGATTCTCTCAAATTCACTCCAGGCGGAATCATCGGCACCGGCAACCCGGGAAAGCAAAGAAGGACGCGTGGTGTGGACTGACATGAGTTCAGCTCTTGGGGCGTTGAGTCGCGTTCGATGCTGCTGATATCCTCCCGACACCATCTACATAGACGCATGCAATCCGCTTTCTGCGTAGCTCGCCATCGGACCGACTTTGTGCGATTTTTGCTCTCGCCACTGTCACAAGGCTTACTTCTCGCGTGTATCCACTAATAGTCGTTTCGAGCGATTCGTCAAACCATTTCCCTGCATACAGAAATAGAGGTCGCTCGCGGCGTGCCGGGTGATAATCATCGTCGCCTTGTGATCGTGCTGCCAAGTCACAGGGAATTCGTCCTATGTTCCGAAATCTTGTCGGTGGGACACCAAAAGAACACTCAGGAAGTTTGCAATGAGAGATCAGCAATACATCCGCGCCAGTGCCGGCAGCTTTCCTTTGTTTGGGATCTTGACGATCCTATTCGCCGCATCTTGGCCTGCAGCTGCAATCGCACAAGCCCAGAATCAGGCATGGGGGGTTGTGGCATTCGCGAATGTCAATGTCGTGCACACTAAACGCGAGGTGATCAGCAAGGATCAAACAGTCATCGTCGAAAACGGAATCATTTCCGCGGTGGGGTCCTCCGACTACCTCTCAATTCCGCAAAACGCCACGGTCATTGACGGACAGGGCGGCTACTTGCTGCCGGGCCTTTGCGACATGCACGTGCATTTTCGCAAGTCCACAGACAAATCCTTCCTTGCCGACTATTTGCGAGCAGGAATTACTTGTGTCCGCGAGATGAATGGGCGGCCGTGGTTGTTGCAGCTTCGGCAAGAAATCGAGAGCGGGACCGTTGTGGGTCCAGATCTGATAATCGCTTGCCCCACGATTGGCAATTGGAGTTCGCCGCGCGAGGGTTACTCCACGCCCACAACGCACGATGAAGCAGTTCGGGCTGTGCAGCGGTTCGCGGACCAGGGATACGACTGGATCAAGTTCTATTCGTTTGTGGGGCCGGAAGCCTTTGCGGGCATTGTTGCCCAGGCGGCTAAGTCGAAGATCCCGCTTGGGGGACACGTGCCGGTGCAAATGCAGCTTGGAGATGTCTTGTCGACAGACATTACCTCGATAGAACACCTCACGGGCTATGTCGATGCATGCATGACACCGGAAAGTCGGGCACTCGACCAAGTCGACATGCGTAGCGTTTTTCATGCGGGAGAAATTGACCAGGCCCAGCTAGATGAAGTGATAAGGCAAACCGTGAATTCTGGCATCTGGAACTGCCCAACGATTATCTTTTTTGATCAAATCCTTCCCACGGACATGGCCAAAGAAGCGTGGAATCAGCCCCATCTTCGCGAACAGGGGTATCGCAATCGCCGCTTGATTACCAAGAGCCTTTACGACGCGGGAGCACGGCTGGTTATTGGCACCGATTCGGATGGAGGAAATCGACTTCCTGCGTCGACGATCGTCGACGAGATGATCGCACTAGAGAGTGCCGGAATCCCAAAGTGGGCCGTGCTGCGCATGGCCACAACTAGTCCCGCAGAGTTGCTCGGCCGGTCCAATCAGGTTGGCAAGATTTCGCTCGGCTTTCGCGCAAACCTTGTCCTCATCGAGGCCAACCCTCTCGAGGACCTTAATCACTTGCGGCGCGTTGCGGCTGTCGTCGTTGGCGGCAAAGTCATCGACGTCGAACCTTCGCAATAGTTCGGCAACGCTTTCTGAACATCTCCACTCGCTTTCACAATATCAAGGCGTGCCATACTCTCTTTGCAACCCCAAAGGTGCCGTTCACCGCCGATCCCAACGTTCTTGGGCCAAAGGATTCCTGCGAAGGTCGCCCCACCTGTTGAGCCTACGCGCCACTTCTATGCTGAGGCCGTGAACACGCGCGACGATAATTTGGTCAACCCCGTATTGCGCGCCCATCTGGCTTCCATTCTCAAGTTGTGTTTGCGAGAGGCAAAATCTAAGGCGCAAAGAGACCGCGTGAACGTTGCTCTTAAAAAGGGCACAACAAGAGATGATGGACCAATGTCCGTGGAACTGGCAATTGACTGCATTCGACAGGCCGCAACTGGATTGAACTATGCACAAGAACAGGGAGTGATCCACCGCGATATAAAGCCGGGAAACCTAATGCTTGACCAGGAAGGGGTTCTGAAAGTGCTTGACCTGGGGCTTGCCGGCGTCGATGAGTCGTTCCGGCTGTGCCGCCAAAGTTCCTTTAAGGGGAAAAGCGCAGATGCGAATGCCGGATCGCCTGCGAAAAGTGAGTTGACAGCCGATGGGACCGTGCTGGGTACGGTTTCATATATGGCTCCTGAGCAGTCGCTCGATGCTCGCAAAGCTGATACGCGCGCGGATATCTATAGCCTCGGCTGTACGCTTCATTACTTGCTCATTGGCGAGGCACCCTACAAAGGCGACACTATATTCCAGATCTTCACCAATCACCGCGAAGGTCTGATTCCAAGATTGCGAGAAAGTCGTCCAGACGTACCGGAGAGTGTCGAAGCCGTCATACAGAAGATGCTCGCCAAGTCACCTGACGACCGTTACCAATCGATGGGTGAATTAATTTCCGCAATCGATGTTTGCGACATCGCTCCACCGCCTAAGAGCACGTACGCAAGAAGGTCGAATTCTGCAGACTCCATGCGTACCGAGACTGGTGATCTCGGATCAACTGTCACAATTGCGCCACGGGACGCATCACCGACGAAATCAGGCAATTCAAATGGTTGGTTCGGTTTGTTCGCGTGCATAATTTTTTGTCTAGCACTCGGTGGCGGATACTGGTGGTGGGAGACCGCCGCGAACGACGAAGACTCCGCCCAGGGAACCAACCCTGGCTTTCAGGTTGTTGGTGAAACACCCAAAGAAGAAGACATGTCAGTCATCGACCTGCTAGCCACCGGTGAATGGGAATGGTCTGTCCCGCAAAACCTCGGGGCTGTCATCAATCCTTCGGTACGCGAAAAGGGGCCGACAATTTCCGCAGATGGTCTGACGCTAGTCTTTAATTCTGATCGCGAAACGTCTGATGGACAAAGTGGGATCGCACAGGCTTGGATTTCGACACGAGATGCGATTGACGCCGATTGGCGCAAACCAAGGCCACTACCATTGAAAGGTGAATTCTTCTGCAACGAACCAGAACTCACTGCCAACGGGCGATTACTCTACTATTTTCGCCATGCGAAAAGCGACGACGATCTGGGAATCTTCGTTTCGCACCGACACGCTGAGGAACCGTTCTCAATTGGGAGCGTTTTGGAAGAGTCGGTCAATTCCCAATACGCTGAGGTTGGCCCCTCGTTATCGGCGGACGCAAGCGTCTTGATCTTTCGATCGAACCGTAGCGGGAAGTTTCAGCTCTATGAGTCCCGTAGGTCATCCGAGACCGATGCCTTCAGTGAAGCAACAGCTCTGGGCGACACAATCAACCGGAATATAAGGGGGCGCAGCGCCCTAACGGGTGATGGCCTCAGCCTGTACTTTCAGCAGCGAAATGGCACGTTGGTCATGACTAATCGTGCTTCGCTCGACGATCCTTTTTGTGAGCCAATCGATCTGGGCATCAACGTTGGGGAAACCTCTGCTCACCTTGAAGTGGCTACTGACGGCAAGACTCTTTTCTTCAGCTGCCAACTCTCAGACACACTCGGGAAAGAAGACATCTACGTTTCGAAATTGGTTCCCAAAAAGATCGACTCGACAACGCAATCGCCCTAGGGAGAACGACAGTCCGCCCATCGAATGATTCGACAGAAATCCCAGGCGATTCCGCCAGGGCTATCTTTTCGTGGGGATACCGTCCATGATCGCGAACTCTCTAGATTCGCCGTTTACGTCGCAGTTTTTCGGGAAGCCAGCCCTTGCGCCTTCAAGTACAAGGTCACGCCCACCTGTGCACCCAAGCCCTTCCTTGACTGAGGTGATGTTTGGAGCTTCGTGAACACAGCCAACGTATGTCCTTCATTGGGCATCTTTGTGTTGCATATAACTCAAGAAACCGCATCTTCTGCCAGGATTGCCGTCCATGTTGAAAAGAGCGGGCCGATTCGATTCGCTCGCCACAACGCGATCAAGATGTTCTTTGCGTTTTTTGGGCCGTAAGAGTCAATGGCGTGCCCTGTCTTGAACCTGGAAGCAGTATATTGGATTGATGCAAAACCGTGCGCGATTATGCTAGACTGCCTCTCCCGCCTCCCCTTCGATCCACCTTTTCCCGCCGATGGACCGAGTTCATGCGCACCGCTTTTATGGCCGTCTTGCTTGGCCTGCTGGTTAGTCTTACGTCTGCGTCGCCTTGTTTGGCTGACGACCCGGTCGAATTCAATCGCGACATCCGTCCTCTGCTGGCCGATCGCTGCTTCCAATGCCACGGCCCGGACGAGGCCACGCGCGAAGCCGACTTGCGACTCGATCAACAAGCCGCCGCGCATGAGCGCGTGATTGTGCCTGGCAAGTTGGACGAGAGCGAACTGTGGCGTCGGATCTCCAGCCAGGAAGATTACGAACGGATGCCGCCGCCGGACTCGCACAAGGAACTCAGTGCGGAAGATCGCGACTTGCTTCGCCGCTGGATCTTGCAAGGGGCCGAGTACCAACAGCATTGGTCCTTCCGTCCGGCCGCGCAACCGGACGTACCGCAAACGGAAGCTGCGCGCTTCACTCTCCCGATTGATTCATTCATCTACCAGCGATTGATCGCAGCCGGTTTGACCCCATCAGACCGCGCCGCCAAAGAAGTTCTCATTCGTCGTGCGAGTTTGGACTTGACCGGTCTTCCGCCGACTATTGCCGAGATCGATGCCTTCTTGAGTGACGATAGCCCCGATGCATATGAGAAGGTCGTCGATCGACTATTGGCATCCAAGCGTTTTGGCGAACGCATGGCTGTGGAGTGGATGGACGTTGCCCGCTATGGCGACACAAGCGTCTTCCACGCGGACGGCCCGCGCGACATGTGGATCTGGCGCGACTGGGTGGTCAACTCTTACAACGACAACATGCCCTTTGACGAGTTCACGTTGAAGCAGTTGGCCGGCGACCTGCTGCCCAACGCCACGCTCGAAGACAAGATTGCCACCGGCTTCAACCGCAACAATGCCTCCACGGACGAAGGCGGAGCGATCGCGGAAGAGTTTCGTGTCGAGTACGTCGTCGATCGCGTAA
>CALJLD010000032.1 GCA_937982665.1 uncultured Planctomycetales bacterium | reverse complement strand
ATCACACGCCGTTGCAAGACTTTCCGCACAAGCGTCCTCACAAAGCGGCCGATGGTCATCATGCCGATGTGCAATACGCTTTGCTTGAATGGCGTGACCGTCTCAAACTTGGCGATGTGCAATGGTCCCTGCACGGTAAGCTGGACCCGCTCGCCTTTGCTGTCCTTCGTCCGATGGAATGCCACTTCCCGCTCGCGATCATGTGATTGCGATACGGCAATGCGCCCATCGCCGAATTCTACGATCAGCCCTGCATCACCCAGGCTGGCGTTCGTGCCGACCTCGATGTGTGAATTCGATTCTTCGCTGTGCCACGCAAAGACTCCACCGCGCGCGGACGAGACGACGGCGTGCCGCTTTGCATCTCGAACGACCAGCAAGCCAGCGCCTTCCAGCTGGCGAACCTCCGCGTTGTTGCGTTGAGACAGCGGCGGAGAACTGTCAGCCGCGTCGAGATAGGCCTCGATCAGGTTGCCCAACCGATGAACGAACATGCGATCATCATCAAAGTGGCCGATTGCGTCCTGCTCCAGCGCATGTCGGAAAGCGTGAGCCAGGCGGGCTGCCGGCTTTGCCGCGCGGAACGAACCGCCAGCAAGCAGTTCAAAACCGTGTGGATAAAAGTGCAGCGTGCCACGCGATCCGTACGCTCCGCCGAAGCCACCATCCGGTTGGATGAACAACTCACAGAAGTCAACAGCCGCCACAAGCGAATCCTCAAGCCGCTCCGTGGTGCATCCATGTTCCGAGGCGGCGCGAGCAAGCGAAGGGTTTTCGGCAAGGATCGCACGAATCTTGGCAAGACAATCGATCGTCACGGTTTGATAGCCAGGGTCGGCTCCACCGTATTCGCAAAACCAGCCTTCGTCGTGCTGCATGTCGAGCACTTCGGCTAGCTTCTGCGCCGCGGTTTGGGCGAATTCTGATTCGCCGATCAACGCTGCAAAGCGAAACAACCCCAAAGCCGCCAAGGCGTGGTGATTGGCCAGGGTGCCGGACTCGCCGTTTGTGCCAATCCAACGTGCCCGGAGTCGCAGCCAGTTGAAGATTGGTTCGTTGTCGGCGTCACGATCACTCAATTCGATCAGCCGCGCGGCTTCCGTCGCCGCGCAAAAGGAGAACACCGCCGCACCGAGCGCGCGCTCGAACGGGTAGTAGTCGTCGCACGATCCGTCAGCATGGCAACTTTCCGCGGAATAGCGCAAGCCGGCGATGATCCATTCGCGCAAAGGCTGGCTCTTGTACCAACGGTTGCCAAGCAGGTCATGCGCATAGACAAGTGCCAGCGGCAACACGCCCTCCTGGTACATTTCCGAGGGGAAGCAAGCCGTGCGATAGTGCCAGAACTGGCGATCAAAGCACCCATACGTGTGGCGGTACG
The DNA here is from genome assembly GCA_937982665.1 of uncultured Planctomycetales bacterium. Classification (GTDB taxonomy): domain Bacteria; phylum Planctomycetota; class Planctomycetia; order Pirellulales; family S012-138; genus CALJLD01. The sequence goes on along the minus strand of CALJLD010000032.1, from coordinate 26,415 downwards.
GGTTGCGGTCCAGCATTCCCAGCAGCCGCGGGATTTGCGGCAGCGCGGCGTGCAGATATCGCGAGCGTGTGTCGCTGTCAGTTGATGGCGCCGGGTCGAATCGTCGCGCGCTTTGCATCCGTTTTACCCAACAGCGCGAATCCTTGTGAGCTTGCCGCGCCGTCCTTGGCGGGCCAGATGTTCACTTATACCATGCGAGCTATGCAGTCCCCAACGGCAGTCAGATGTGGCACACGATGCCCTTGCCGCGTGCTAGCACGCAGCGTGTTTGAGCGATCGGCGGAAATGATCCCAGTGCGGAAACGCAACCGGAGTTCAGTTTGAGCATCGATGGAGAATTGCGAGGGTCGAGCGTTCCCCAGGTGCGCGCGCGTACTCTCAACGCAGAGCCTGTGCGCGCGAAAGCCGATTTCGTGCTGTATTGGATGATCGCCGCTCGGCGAACTCGATCCAATTTTGCGCTGCAGCGAGCTGTCGATTGGGCAAAGGAACTCGGCAAGCCGCTGGTTGTGTTTGAGCCGTTGCGCTGTGGCTACCAATGGGCCAGCGATCGGCTGCATGCGTTTGTGATCGAAGGAATGGTCGCGAACGCAAAGTTGCTCGCCGGGAAGTCTGTCACATATTTTCCCTATTTGGAACCGGAGAACGGTGCCGGCAGTGGTCTATTGGCCGCGCTCGCCAGGCACGCCTGTTTGATTGTGACGGACGATTATCCTTGCTTCTTCTTGCCGCGAATGACCGCAGCTGCGGCAAAAAAATGCGGCGTGCGAATGGAATCCATCGACAGCAACGGGTTGCTGCCGATGCGGGCCGCTGACAAGGTCTTCGCTCGGGCGTATGACTTCCGCCGCTTCTTGCAGAAAAACCTCAGGCAACATTTGCAGGAGTTTCCCAAGCTCGATCCGTTGCGAGGCGTCAAGTTGCCGCAACTGGACGAGTTACCCAAGGCGATCTCGAAGCGTTGGCCCTCGGCGGCGCTGGATGAATTCTCGGTCGTTAGTAATCCAGCATTCAGCGTCTCTCCGCAACTTGAGGCACTTCTCGCAAAATTGCCGCTGGACCACAAAGTCGCTCCGGCCATGTTTCGCGGCGGTAGCGCAGCAGCGGCATCCACGCTGAAAGATTTCCTGGATGCGAACTTTTCATCGTATGGCGAAAGTCGCAATCATCCCGACGAACCCGTCACTAGCGGGCTGTCACCTTATCTGCACTTCGGCCACATTTCCGCACACGGAGTTGTGCAGCGCGTTTTCGAACTTGAAGGTTGGAAGCCAGCGGCGGATGACAAGAAACTCGGCCAGAAGCGGCTTTGGGATGAGGTCAGCGAGAATGCCGACGCATTCTTGGATGAGTTGGTGACCTGGCGAGAGCTGGGTTTCAACATGTGCAGCAAAGTTGAAAACTATGACAGCTTCGAGTCTTTGCCGGATTGGGCTCAGGCCACGCTGGCAGACCATGCCGACGACGAACGCGAGTTTGTTTACAGTCTGGAGGAGTTTGCCGCGGCACAGACTCACGACGAGATTTGGAACGCGGCCCAACGGCAGTTAGTGCTGGAAGGACGCATGCACAACTACATGCGAATGTTGTGGGGCAAGAAAATCTTGGAATGGACACAAAGCCCGCGCGATGCGTTAGCCGTGATGATCGAACTCAATAACAAGTACGCTGTTGATGGGCGAGACCCGAATTCGTATTCCGGCATCTTTTGGATCTTGGGCCGCTATGATCGCGCCTGGGGTCCTGAGCGCGAAATCTTCGGAAAGATTCGCTACATGAGTTGCGATAGCACGAGGCGCAAACTCAAGTTGAAACAATATCTGGAGAAGTTTGGCGAGCAGCAGAGTTTGTTTTGACACTCGGTTCGTGAGTGTGCTGAGAGCCTGATTCCTCGAGCACTGCCTGGTCGTAGCTTCTTAACAGGCGTTCAATCTCAAGTCTCGGCGGTCCCAGCCAGCCCAGGGTTACATTGTGTTCGCGCAGCACTTGCTCAGCTTCCCGAACACCTTGGACAATGGGAATGAAGCCAACAACGGGAAAGAATGAGAGAACAACCGGAATGTTCTGCGACGTTAACCGCCAAAGTTGAAGTGTCACAATGATTTGACCTGGAATCGCCGCGAGCGGAACAACGACCAGCGAGATCAGCCCAAGGAACAACGCTAACCCCGGTGCCACGCTCATCAAGAATGCGCAGATGGTCGCGAGCACGAGTCCAACGGCAATGGGCAGAGCAAAGGTGGCATGTGCCAGCCTTGAAGCTTGGGCAAGTTGCAACAAATGATCGGCCTGACGGCTGACTTCGCCGCCAGTATGGTCGTCAGCTGTTGCGGTTTCTGGTGATCGGTAAGGATTAGCGTCCATCTGCGACATACGCACTTGGCAGGTCAATGCTTACTTCTCTCTCTGCTGAAATTCCAACAAGAGCTCCAAATAGCTGCGACGCTCAACCTCGCGCAGACCAAGCTCGGCGGCGACGTTAGTCAATGCGGCACGCGCGGCGTCCAGATTGTCATCGTTTGCTGCGGTTTCAAGCTCAACAAAGTTTCCCACTTGATCCACGACGTCGAGCGTCACTTCAATTTCAAAGCCCGCCTGCTGAAGCTGCGCAGAGCGGCGTTGCTTTTGAACAGTGGCCGTTTCAGTGAACCCCAACTCCGCAAACATCTGGGCAAATTGGCCGGCTGGAGCTTCGCCTGACGCTATTGCCGTCTCAATCTCGCGGCGGGTCTTGGTGGTCGCGTCGATCTTCGGTCCTTTGTAGGTGATACAATTCTCTTCGCCGACGCTGCGAACGCGCAGAGCCTCGTCCGTTTGCGAGAAATCGCGCGCAGGATGATTGAAATAGCGATCAACCTGCCGCTGCGGAGCGGTAAACTGTCCGCCGCGGGCTGTCACAGCCGCTTCGATTGAACCAAAGTCACCGACGCGGAACTTTTGCTCGACCTCGTACTTCATCGCAGGATCCGGCCCGGACGGGAGTAGTTTTCGTGCTCGCAGGCGGCCTATGATAGAGGTGGTACATCAACAAAGATGCAAGCCCGCAGCGCGATACTAACCGCATCTTCAAGCCAACCCACAACCGCCGCAATCCCCACATGACCATTCGCGTGGAATTTTACGGAATCGCCAGGCAACGAGCCGGACGCGAATTCGCTGAGGTGCAGGCACAGTCTCTGGCGTCGGCGCTTGAACAACTCGCGCAGAGATTCCCGGAGTTCGCGCGGACATGTGTCGCAAACGGCAAGTTGGCCAACGGCATCACGGCAAACGTCAACGGAGATGTGTTTGTGTCAAACGGAGATTGCCCGTTGAACGAAGGTGATACCTTATTGATTCTATCCGCTGACGCTGGCGGCTAGAGACCATGAACCATCTTGTCCCCCGCGATTGGGTCACGCCGCAAACGAGGTTCGCAGAGCTCAATTCGCTGGTGGAAAAAGTACCACTGGTCAACGTCAAAATTCTACTCGCCCTATTCCATCCACGGATCCACCCCCGGAGCGCAGGGACCGGTCGGCTGACCGGCTGAATTTCCCACTTATCAACCCAATCGAGCGCCCCCTGGAAGACGGAAATTCGCTCCGTGGGCTGACGCATCATTCGCTGGCGGGCCCGCGGGGTACGACCAAACCTAGCCCCCCAAAAAAAATCCAAACGCGCCTTGCCCAGTGCGCAGCAATTGTTGGAAATTGGCTCCATGCTCTTTGGCAATTGAACATGAACTTTGCAACGTGGTGAGCCACGCTTAGGCCCACTGCGTTTGGTGTGGAAGTGCGTTACACGCGTTTCCAGCGAAGGGTAAATCAGCTTGCGTGTTTGTTGACCACGGCGACAATTAAGCAAACACCAGTGTTCTCACATGCAGTTTCTCGGCCGAGGTAAGTTGATGCATCATCCTGAAGCGAATGATCTGTTGCGCCGAATGATCTTAGCCAGCGCTGTGGCTGGTGTGTTCTATTTGGCGAATAGCGCCGAGTTTTGCGCGGCGGCTCAGGCTCAATCCCCACCGCTGTTGGTAAGCAGCGATCCCGCAGACGGAGCGGACAACGTGACACCAGGTGAGCGAAAGCTGGTGTTGGTCTTCAACCGGGACATGGCCGATTCGTTTTCATGGACGAAAGGGGGAAACCTCTTTCCCGAAGTCGCCGAGCCGCCGAAATGGGTGACGCCGCGCAAATGTGAGTTGCTCGTCAAGCTGGAACCCAACCGGCTGTATACCTTTGGCATTAACGGTCTCACGTTTGACCGTTTTCAAGATACGGACGGCGTTCCGGTCAAGCCGACAGTCGTGTCCTTCCGCACGACCGCGCCGGGCGGTGTTGAGCCTGTCCAATTCCGCGGCGGACCAGAGAACTTGGAAACTTTCAACGCCTTGCAAAAGGCAATCGATCAGCACTATTCGTATCGAGACTTGCGCCACGTCAACTGGGTGCAGCGCTTTGATAGTTTTCGCCAGCTGTTCCTGGATGCGAAGACAACGGATGAGTTGACCTATCATGTTGCGGATCTCTTGTCGGCGGCTGAAGACCCGCACATTTCCATCGAGCATGATGGGATTCGCTATCCCACAACCGTGCGTAGCTATGTGCCGAATTTCTCCAGCAGCATCCTGGCGCGCGAAGTTGAGAACCTGATCAAGGTCAACAACACCGTCTACATGGGCACGTACAGGGACGGCATCGTGTATGTTTTGATTGCCTCTTGGGCAAACCAGCGTGCGACCGATCTGTCTAAGCTTGCCGAGATCATGAACAACGCCAAGGATGCCCCAGGCATCATCATTGATGTTCGCCCCAACGGCGGCGGCAATGATCTGTTCTGCGAGGCTTTCGCCAGAAGATTTGTCGAAGAGCCGTTTACTTATGAAATGACGCGAACAAGAGATACCGATCAACCTGATGGTTTCACCGAGCCGCGCGAGCGCAAGCTGGCGCCGTTGGTGGGCGGGCGTCAGTTCACCGGCAAGGTTGCCGTGTTGATGGGGCCGGCAAACATGAGCAGTTGCGAAGCTTTTCTGCTAATGATGAAGCAGGTCAAACAAGCGCAATTGATCGGTCAGGCTTCATTTGGGAGTTCAGGAAATCCGAAGCCGCACGACTTGGGCGATGGGCTGACTGCCTACCTGCCCAGTTGGCAAGCCATGTTCCCAGACGGAGAACTGCTAGAAGGACAGGGCGTTGAGCCCGACATTCTCGTGGAAACTGAGCCGGAGGATTTTGAAACAGAAGATCCTGTCATTCAGGCGGCCTTGGAATGGCTACGGACGGAGCCAGACGATGACGCCGGCGACGATCAATAAGGTGGAAGATCAAGAGTTTGGAATAGCGACGGATTCAAGAGCTGTCTATCGCCACTTCATCCAGTCCGGCAACACCTGATCCAAAATGCCGGAGCGCGGTTTGGGATCGTCAACGCCTTTGGGCTCGTTCGCGCCATCGGCAAGTTGAGAAGGCGAAGAAGTCGCATATTCATCCAACAGCTGCGGCCAATAGCCGTTTAGCATCCGCAGGCAATTCGCCCATTCGCCTTTCTCGGCCATGATTTCCACACGGCTCAACATAGCGAAGATCTTAACGAGTTCGCTATCGGGATGGAGATTCTCATAGACAACGACATCATCCACAGCCACTTCGCCTGGTTCCAAAAGCTCAAATTGCACACGCAGGTTGGCAAGTCCGCTTGAAGGCAAGTCCTGAACGTGGAACACAAACTGGTTCCATTCGTTGTTGAGCCCGGCGCTTGTGCTGCCCGCCCGGACCGGTGCGTAGCGGTAATAAGTCTGGCCGTTGATCTCGCCCACAATGGCGATTCGAGTTAGCGGCGCTTGGGCGTTATGCGGAATCTTAAGCCATGCTGAGACTGCCAGCCTTCCGGATGTCGGTGGCGAGAAGGCATCACTCAACAAGGATGCACGTCCGGAGTTTGAGCGAAAGATTGCGGCGGACTCGCCCTTGTTTGCCAGATTGGCTCCGCGCAACTGAGCAAGTGTTGAGCCCGGCGAAGACTGCCAGCCGACCGGCGCACCCGACGGATAGAACTTCTCAAACCCGCCGTTGGTCATGGAGATTTGATCCGGCTGCCTGCTGGTGAGTTGGCTTAAGCCCTGGTGCAAGACTTCCAATCGACGTGCGACTTGCGCCGGAGCTTGCGGCAACTCAACTTCCACCGTCTTGATTTCCAAATCACTGGCGCGAAACCAGAACGCCTGCAAATCATATGGGCCCAAATTGACATCCGTAGACGATTCTTCCCCCTGACGTCGCGTCAACACTGAGGTCGAATACTCGCCAATCGTTTGTGATCGCAAATCGGATGAAGAGCGAAAACGCAGTCGCACGCTCGCTTGCCAAGGCGAATCATTCACCAGGTAGCAGCATATCCCGTCCTCGGTGCGCAATGAACGAATCACAACCGGTTGCGTCTGAGTTGATGCGAATTCCTCAAATTCAGCTGTGGGCAACTGGCGATACGCCGCCATCATTTCTTGCAAGCCATCATCTTGTCCCATCGGCAGTAGCCAGCCACCGTCAACAAGCATCGATTGATCTCGCTGAGCCAAAGCGTGCGCAAAACGGCGTTGATTCTCCGCGGCAACGGGACTCAAATGTGAAACGATCCAAGCCGAACTGCTCTCAAACGGGCTGGTTTGCTCGAATGTCGGAACGCGAAACTCGGTGGGCGGGTGAAAGAAAACCGTGCCGTTCGACTTGGCGAAGAGCTGGGCGAGTTCAGCGCCGAACGTCAAATTCACATAAGCATCAGCAACTTCAACGTCATCAGCACTGACCGTGTCTTGCGGTCGAGTTCGCTGCGGCTGCAGAAACGTCAGCGATTCCGTGCCTGCAATGAGCTTTGGCCCAATGCCGGCTTCCAGGAGAGAACGGGTGACGGCGCCTTGCTCCTGCCCCAAAGGGTGGAACCGCTGACGAGCGTCGGCCGACGCCAGCATTCCCGTTCCCAACAGCAGCAGCCGAGTGCCAGGCCGCGCTTGTTGCAATTGTTTGGCAGCGCGATCATAGAATTCAAACAGTTGATCTGCGCGCCATTCCAGCCAGGCTTGCAAGTGTGGCCCCAAGAGCAACTCGCGGCGGCGAGCAAAGCGGTCCGGTGCATTCGCCATATCAAGCTGAATACCGGTCTGCCGCTCAAACCGCGCAACTGTCAGATCATCCAATCCCCACTCGGGACCTGGAAGCTGCGCGAAGCCATCAACGCCCAAACGAATTCCAATGCCGGAAAACGAAGGATGCCGGCTAGCTCGCTGCGTGACTTCCTGCAAGACGCGCAACATTGCATCCTGAACGCGCGGATCAAGGATGTTGTAATAGGGTGCGCGGCCGCGGTTGGGCGGATAACGGGCTGGCAACCAACGTCCATTGCCGCCAATCCAAAACATGCTCGCCGTATCGGGGTTGCCGTTTCGAGCGAGTTGTTCAAGGCTCGGCAACGCAGTGGCAAAATCAATCGCGGGGATCAGTTTAAGTTCTCGGCGGTCAAACTCTCGCAGCAGCAGTTCTAAGACATCTTTGCTTGCAGGGTCCTGCGAAGAGTCATAGAAGGCTCCCGTGTCAAACCGCGGCGTGGGCAATATGGATTCACTCGGGAACAGTGCGCTGCCATCGGCAGCAACAGTGACAATTGCGCCGGTCTGTCCTCGATGCAAAAGCAGCTCGCTCAACCGAGTACTGGCTTGATGAAACGTCACCCAGTCATCCAGACTGCGGCCGCTCCACTCATCAACAAACTCCGTCGCGCCAAAGTTCTCCGCCAGGAGCGGCTTCTCGAAGTAGCCCAGCCAATCGCGCTTTGCTTCCAATGCTGAGGTGCCTACCAGAAAGGCTGAAGGCAAGTGCGCCGGCCCGGCCAGCAAACGAATCTTGCCGAAGTAGCACGTTTGCGTTTCGCTTTGATTAGTTATCAGCAACAACGGTTGCTCGGTCTTGGGCCAAAAGATCAACCGGTGAACGCCCACCTCGCCGATACTTGGCAACAGCGATGAAGCAGGCCGGTAAACGCCTGAGTCCAAGCCGATCGGCACTAACCGCCCGGCCGCGTTGGGTTCCATGATGCTGATCCCGAGATTCTGCGGGGCATCAACCGGGAATTCCACTTCGACAATATGCGGCATGCCTGGTTCCGCCCCTTTGAGCGGAATGGACTCCCAGGCGATCGATGCTTCCGCCGATGGCGCAAGTGAAACAAACGGCGCTTGCCCCGAAATTGTCGGCAGTGAAACAACTTTCTTGTGTCCGCTGGATTCCGGCTGCGTTGCGCTTCCCGACAGCGGCCACCGTGCCAGGCTGCTCCAGAAATCAGCGCTGGTCAAATCAACCGCAAGGACTTCGTTCCAAGCGGCGGGACTTTGAGCCGCGTTCTGAAATCGGCGGCGGCTATCAAAAACCAGGAACTGCAGCTTTCGCTTGGCGATTGTTTGCTTAAGCCCGATTCTCGCGCCGAGATTGGATTCCAACGCTTCGATGTGGAGGTCATAGGCGCCTTCTTCTTCGGGCAAATCAAATTCCAGCGGCACGGAGCCAGCCGTCCCCGCGGGATCCAGCGTGACCGACTGCCGTTTGCTCCATAACTCGCTGTCATCCCGCGCTCGCGTTAGTGATGTCCGCAATTGGATGTTGCCGCCGGCGCCCACCGGCAACAAGAACGCTTGCAGTTGCGCTCGAAGGATCTCGCCGGGCTCAAAGATTAGATTGGGATGGTTAACGTGCAGTCGCAGCATGTCACCGCTTTCGCGGCGGACCAACAGCCGGTTGCCCTGCTTGTCCAACTCACCGTTGTAGTAGTTCGCCAGCATCTCCCGAATTGGAATTCGCACAGGAGCCGCCGCGTTGGCGTCCGCACCAAGCGGAGCCAACTCAATCTGTAGTGTCGCATCGAGCGGCGCGACGACCGCAACATCCACGCCATCGTACGTACGTGCTCGCGGTTGTTCGATACGCACTGACGGACCGCTTTGCCAGATGGCGCGAGGCTCATCGGCTTCAATCCCTAAGAGCCTTTGTTTGACAACCTGACCTTTGGAAACAGAGATTTGGCCGCGCCACAATTGTGGTTCCCCGCCGCCCCAGGCGATGCGCAAATGGACTTCGGGAAATGCGTCTCTCGACGGCGGTGGAAGTTGAGCTTGCGCCTCAGGTTGTTGAGCAAGAAAGCAAGCAACTGCGATGCCAATGATGACGACGGCGAATGCGGTGAGTCCCATCCGCGCGCGCAGCGATGTTCCGCGCTTCATGCGCGCGCGCCACGAGCCCAACATCGAATTGACTCGGTTCCGCATCCTTGCTGAACAGTGTTCGAAGTGTGAAGCGGGGCGATTATAAAGCGTTGCAGGTTCTGGCCCTAGGTTGAATCACGCGTGGGGTATCGAGACGTTGACAGCATCCGCAGTAACGATGCGCGGCAAACATCAATGATTCTTCGCGATAGCAGCGATGGCTTGTCTTGTCCGGCATTTCCGCCACGAGTCCGCGCGCCCGCGTCGATTTGCCGCGGCACGCCGTTGGGTGCCGACAAAAAAACGCTCTCGCAGATTTGCGAGAGCGCCTTCTTATGAACGATGCGGAGAGCTGCTATCAGCTATCGCAGACTATTCTTCTTCGTCTTCCGTGCTGGCAGCGTCGCCGTTTTCGCTGGGCGACTCTTGTTCTTTCAAGGCCGCACGGTGGCTGAGTTTGACGCGGTCTTGCTCATCAACCGCAATGACTTTGACGGCGAGGCTGTCACCTACGTTGCAGATATCCGTTACTGAGCTAACGTAATCGTCGGCCAATTCACTGATGTGGCAAAGGCCATCTTTGCCAGGCAGGATTTCCACAAAGCAGCCAAAGTCCTTGATGCTGGTCACGCGGCCGTTGTAAATACGGCCAACTTGGACGGATGCCGTCATGGCCTCAACAAGTTCCAGTGCGGCCTTGGCGATATCGCCGCTGGGACCGGCGACCAACACGGTTCCATCCTCTTCGATGTCGATGGTGGCACCGGTCGTCTCTTGGATATTTCGCACGGTCTTGCCGCCGGGGCCAATCAACAGGCCAATCTTGTCCGGGTGGATCTTGGTGCGGAGCAAACGCGGTGCATGATCCGAAATATCCACGTTGGGACGAGAGATTGTCGAGAGCATCGTACGAAGAATCTCGATGCGGGCTTCTTTTGCCTGAGCCAACGCACCGCGAACGATTTCTTCACTGATGCCATCAATCTTAAGGTCCAACTGGATGCCGGTGATTCCGCGTTGGGTTCCGGCAACCTTGAAGTCCATATCGCCGAAGTGGTCCTCATCACCAATGATGTCAGTCAGCAAAGTCCATTTGTCGTCGGATTCCTTGACCAGACCAACCGAGATTCCCGCGACCGGATTGCTGATGGGCACGCCGGCGGCCATCAGTCCCAGTGTGGCGCCACAAACACTGGCCATGCTGCTGGAACCGTTGCTTTCCAGAATGTCAGAAATCACGCGGATTGTGTAAGGGAACTCCATTGGGTCCGGAAGGACAGGCTTCACGCTGCGTTCGGCAAGCGCGCCATGGCCGATTTCACGTCTGCCAGGGCCTCGGATGGGGCGGCATTCCCCAACAGAAAACGGCGGGAAGTTGTAATCCAGCATGAACTTCTTGCTGTATTCCTCAAACAGCCCATCCACGCGTTGTTCATCTCGCGATGTTCCCAAAGTGACCGTGATCAACGCTTGGGTCTCACCGCGTTGGAAAACGGCCGAGCCATGAACTCGCGGAAGCACGTCAACTTCGCAAGCGATGGGTCGCAAGGTGTTGGCACCACGACCGTCTGACCGAGTGCCGGCAAGGATCAAATCGCGAACGACAATCGCTTCCAAGTCATGCCAGGCATTGCCAAACTTTCCTGGGTCAACCGCGTCCGCGGCATCCGGGTCAGGAATGATCTCTTCAAAGGCCGCTTGCTTAACGGCGGAAACCGCTTCAGCCCGCTCTTGCTTGACGACCGTTTGTTTGGCGGTCTTCAGGCGGTCGTAATAAGTTTCGCGCAAACGAGGCAGGAGTTGATCCGGTTCGGGATCAGGATACTCGGTCTTCGCTACGTTGACCTTTTCGCAAAGCTCGTCCTGCAAGTCGCAGATCTCGCGGATGACCTCATGCGCGGTGAGGATGGCTTTGACCATCTCGTCCTCAGGCATTTCTCGCGCGAAGCCTTCGATCATCAACACGGCGTCACGTGAACCGGAAACAATCAGGTCCAGATCGCTGCCTTCCAAGTCATCGTTGGACGGGAACGGCACATACTCGCCGTCAATGTACGCCAACCGAACTGAAGCAATGGGACCCTGAAATGGCAGCGGCGAAATGGCCAACGCGGCCGCGGCACCGTTCATGCCAAGCATGTCACCATCATGCTGACGGTCGCTGGCAAGGACGAACGCCTGAACTTGAACTTCGTCACGGAACCAACTGGGGAAGAGAGGACGGATCGGACGATCCATCAACCGGCTGGTCAAGATCTCTTTGTTTGTGGGGCGGCCTTCACGCTTGAGAAATCCGCCAGGGAACTTTCCGGCGGCGGCCATTCGCTCGCGGTAGTCACACGTCAACGGGAAGAAGTCAATCCCCGGCCGCGGCGTGCCGCTGGTCACGGCGGCCATGACCACTGTCTCCCCATAACTTATCAGGCAACTTCCGGCCGCTTGCTTGGCCAGCGCTCCTGTTTCGATTGCCAATATCTGCCCACCAATTTCCTTTTCAACCCGAATCCTGTTTCCAATCACTTCGCTTTCCTACATTCTTGCCAACAAGTTTTTCCAACAACAACGATTCACATCACACAATGAGTCACCTCATCGACTCACTTCACCAATGCGCGAGTTCAGTTGACGGCAATGGATTGGACTTTGCACCATTGTGCGGTGCATTCGCCAAGAAACACCGTCACGAAGCTATCGCCAGCTAACCATCGAACCGGCAGCCGCGGCTTCGCCACGCATCCATGAACGTCAACTCAACGGAATTGCAAACAAATTCGGTAGCGCAATGTTGCGCTCGGTTTGCAATGGCGGTGACTACTTGCGCAAATTGAGCCGTTGCAACATCTCAAGATACGCGTCGGGATTGACGCGCTTCACATAATCAAGCAAGCGACGGCGGCGACTCACCATGCCCAGCAATCCACGGCGACTGGCATAGTCCTTTTGGTGCGTCCGCATGTGTTCCGTAAGGCGATTGATCCGCTCCGTCAGTACGGCAATTTGTACATTCGCGGAGCCCGTGTCACCTTCGGACCGCTTGAATTCTCCGATCAGCTCTTGTTTTCGCTCTTTGGTGATCATTCGCTTGGAACGTGACCTCCGCACTGAGAGCCGCAACCGGTGCGCGGCGCTCGCTGTCCTATGGATGTTTGAAACGCTCAAATTGCAGCGAGCCATTAGACCGAATGGTCGCCACTTTGGCAAGGGGCGCAAGGAGTTAGGGAAATCGCCAACAAGCCCGCACAATCGCGCGAATCCTCAGCCGCCTGATCCTCAAGCGGCTTGCGGAGTGGCTTCCTGTTTGCGAATCCACCAGGCTTGCCCCAGGCTCGCAATCGCCACCCGATTCTCCAGGTTTGGCCGGAATACGGTGAGCAAAGCCAACGGCAAGTACCAATGCACGTACATCATCCCTTCAAAGGGAAACCAGAACTGTGCGCTGAGCAAAATGGCCGCTGAGCAGGCCATCAATGTGCCCAGGTTCTTTTGGGCTGGCCAGATTGCCATCGCCAGGCTGATGACGAGCACGAAAGCGCCGACCGGAACGCGCAAATACCACCCAGATGCGGTCCAGAAGCCGGTGGCATTCTCCAAGCCAAATACGCCTCCGCCGAACAAAGCCAGCATGCCGCCACCAAATCCGCTGGCGCCCTCCAGAATCAGGACGCAAATCGCCAGGAAAAGCAGCCCACTGGCAAGGCCCGAGGCAAAACGCCAAAGACCGCGTTGGCGATAAAAGCTGATCCACAACGGGAACATCAGTAGCGCCAACGGCGCCAACATCACCGCCAAAGAGCTGGTCAGAAAGAATCCTGCCACCGCAGGGCGGCGGTAACTCACCACCGCTGCCACAAAAAACGCTGGCGGCAGCACATGCTCCACGCGACCAATCAGTTGCGCCGTGTAAGGCAAAAGCAGGTACAGGGAACTCATCGCCACCCCAGTTCCCAGATTGCCGAAATGCCGCAGCCCAATCAGGAGCAGCCCAATTACAACCGTCAGATGGGCCAGCAGAATCAAGATTCGCGACGCAAACGTCCAATCGCCGGTGGCAAACAGAGTCTTGTTGTCGAAAGCACGAGAAGGCACCGACGGCAAATGTCGCAGAATCGGATGATTCTCGTAGGCCTGGCGATGCTGTGCCTGGCCAATCTCGGCCATCGCCAGCGCGGTTTCTTGGCCGGCAGTCTCACTCTCGTCTTTCTGCTGGCCAACAGTGCTTGCGGACCCAGCAGATGCCGGGATTTTCGCCGTCAAAACGTTGGTCATCAAGAACACAAACATTGCAGTCGCCAGGAAGGCCAACCCACCAGGCGACAGATTCGGCTCGAGCAGCGGACGACGCACCAACATGGTGTCCACCAGCAACCGAATCAAAAACAAGAACCCTACGGAAAACAGCACGATGAAGCCCCATCGCCGAACGGTCTCCGGGTTGGGGCCGGAATCACTTGTGTTTGGTTGGGAATTGCCGCCGTCAGTGGAATTGGCATCGGCTAATGCGGCCCCTGCTCCTGGCCGCTCGCCCGTATCTTGGGTTGCGCCATCTTGGCCTGCATCTTCGGCCACTCCATTTGTGGCCGGGTCAGAGGTCGTTCCATCGCCAGTTGTGGCATCATTCTGAACGGCCGTCTCTTCGGAGACATTTTCCTCGGGCACATTCTCTTCCGCGACGTTCCCCCGGTACGCCAGCATCAGCACGCCTGGCGCAATTGCCAACAATCCCAGCAGATCAAAGTTGCGAATACTCAGCAAACGGCTGAATTTGAAGAAAATCGCAACGATCAGCAGCGACGAGAGATAGACCCACGTCGTTGGATTGAGATCGTATTGGTAGAGGAACTGGTGCATGGGTTAGCAAGTTTGAGCCGGAGTCGCCTCCTGCCTGACGGCCAATGCTTACCAGCCGGTCGAATTATTCAACTGGCCACGAATCGCAGCATCTTGCTCGATGTTCGCAAATTCATGCCCCTTAACTTCATGTAGTTACAGAGCTTATGATGAAACAGCGAGCCGTATTGTGAAGATACCGCAAATGCGCGGAATTGCAATCGTCCTGAACAGCAAGGCACAAGCGATTCCTATGCACATTCCCCGCCAAACCCGCCGTTTTTGAAATCACATGGCATATGCCGTTTGCCTTGTCACCGCTATGCTCAAACCTTGCTGATTTGTCGGTGAAATTCTTGCGGACCAGCCATTCGCCCACCTAGCCGGAATCTCCTTCCTTGTCCAAGTCCCCAGACTGTAAGCACATCCGCAACTTCTCGATCGTCGCGCACATCGACCACGGCAAGAGCACGTTGGCGGACAGGCTGTTGGAGCGCACCGGAGCTGTCACCGCACGCGAATTGCGCGAGCAGTTGTTGGACGATATGCAGATTGAGCGGGAGCGCGGCATCACCATCAAAGCCCGCGCCGTCACACTGCATTACAAGCGGGAAGGCGAGGAATACGAACTCAATCTGATCGATACGCCCGGCCATGTGGACTTTCACTATGAGGTCTCGCGAAGTCTCGCTTGCTGTGAAGGGGCGCTGCTGTTGGTCGATGCCTTTCAGGGCGTGGAGGCTCAGACTGTCGCCAATGCCTATGCGGCGATTGACAACAACCTGGAGATCGTCCCGGTCGTCAACAAGATTGACCTGACGCATGCCCGCGTGGACGAGGTCTTGGAAGAGATGGAAAGCAGCCTGGCCTTGCCGGCGGAAGAGGCCATCTTGTGCAGCGCCAAAACTGGCATCGGTGTCGACGAACTGCTTGAAGCCCTGATCAAGCGGATTCCGCCTCCGACCGGCGATCCCCAAGCACCGCTCCAAGCGATGGTATTTGACTCGCACTATGACGAATACCGCGGCGCGATCACGTATGTCCGCTTGATGAACGGCATCATCCACAAAGGACAGAAGGTCCAATTCCTCAAGACTGGCCAGACCATGGAAGTCCTGGAACTAGGGCAGTTCACGCCGCGCCGGACTCCGCGAGAAAGCCTGCAGGCTGGGCAAGTTGGCTATTTGATCTGCAACATCAAGTCCATCTCTGATGTTCACATTGGCGATACGATCAGCGTCCCCGGGGCGGAGCAGGGCAAACCGCTGGCCGGATACAAGCCGCCGAAGCGAATGGTCTATTGTGGACTCTATCCCGCGGACGGCGAGAACTTTGAAGAACTTCGCGACGCGCTGCAAAAGCTGAGCATCAATGATCCCAGCTTTGAGTTTCAGCCGGAAACCAGCGACGCGCTCGGCTTTGGTTTTCGTTGCGGTTTCCTTGGTCTGCTGCACATGGAAATCATCCAGCAGCGGCTGGAACGCGAGGCCGATTTGGATCTCGTGCAAACCGCTCCCAACGTGACTTACGAGATTGTCACGCGAAGCGGCGAGACCCTGCACATCACCAATCCGCAGGATGTTCCCGACGCCGGCGACATCGAAGAGTTTCGCCAACCGATTGTGCAAACCAGCTTTGTGCTCACCACCGATTGCATCGGCCCGGTCATGCAACTCTGTCACGAGCGCCGCGGAGTCTACCTCCGCACGGAGTACCTGTCGCCCACGAGGGCGTTGCTGGTGTTCGATCTGCCGCTTGCCGAAGTCATTTACGACATGCACGACAAGCTCAAGAGCATCACCCGCGGCTACGGGACCATGGACTATGAACTCAAAGGCTACTACCCGGCCAATCTCGTCCGCATGGATATCCTCGTCGGCGGCAAACGCGTCGATGCGTTGAGTGTGATTTGCCATCGAGATGACGCCGAACGTCGCGGCCGCGCGGTCGTCAAAAAACTGCGGAGCGAAATCGATCGGCACATGTTTGAAGTCGCCCTGCAAGCGGCCATCGGCGGAAGGATTATCGCCCGCGAGACAATCTCCGCCCTCCGCAAGAACGTGACCGCCAAATGCTACGGCGGCGATATCTCCCGTAAGCGCAAACTCTGGGCCAAACAGCGCGAAGGCAAGAAGCGGATGAAGTCCATCGGCAACGTGGATATCCCGCAAAAGGCCTTCCTTGCCGTCCTGGATACGGGGCAGGATCAAAAGTCTTAGCAGCTCGCGCCAATCTTTGCCGGAGTGCTCCACAAGCTTGACGCTACGCGCCCCGCCGAATAGCTTAGAAACTCTCGGCGGCGCCTCCGCCGGACTCTCTTGAATGGGCCCCCGCACGGTTCATCAACGTGAGAGCAAAGGAGATTTCTGTCTTCGGGCCGTTTGTCGTTGCTTCCGATCTCATCGGGAAGCGTCGGTTGTGCGGGAACTGCGCGTCTCGAGCCATCGGATTCTCACTGCAATGACAAAGCAAAAACATCTCAAGGCCCTCGTCCGCGCCCGCATGCAAAAAACGGGCGAAAGCTATGTAGTCGCCCGCCGTCACGTTCTGCGCAAAGCCGCAGCTGTCGAAACGCGCGACTCGCAAAGTTACCACCTTCCGGGAAATATCCCCGCAACCACCGCGCTCCGCATCTTGTTGAGCGCGTCGAATGTTTGTTTCGATCAGGCCGAACACCCCATCAGTGAAGCCCTGCTCTTTGGCTGCGCCGGTGGAATTGGCGCAGGCGTGTTTGCGTTTCGCTACGAGCAGGAGGACTTCTCGTCGTTCTTTGTCGCTGGGCGGCACTTGTGGCAAGATGATCACGCGTATTTGGAATCCGCGTGCAAGCGCATCGGCGTTAAGACAGAAGTTACGGAAACCGGCAGCAAGAAAGTCGCTGGCCAGCAACTGCAGGACGCGATGGCCGACAAACTCCCGGTCATCGCCTGGTGCGATCAGGCTTCATTGCCAGGGCACTGCACACCGGCCGCAATGGTCGGAGGGCAATATCATGTTGTCACCGTCTATGACATCGCAGAAGAGAAAGTTCTCATCGGCGATCTGGCCGACGCGCCGCAATGGATCTCGTTGAAAGCGTTCAACGAATCTCGCGCCGGCATTAAGAAGCAGAAGAACCGTATCTTGCGGATCGTCGCAGCGCCAAAATCCGTCGAACTTAAGAAGTGCGCAAAAGCTGGCATTCGCGAATGTCACGCAACGCTAGTTGGCAAAGGGACAGTCAAACCGCCTGGCGGCAAATCAATGGCCGCGAACTTCACGCTCCCGGCGTTCGAAAAATGGGCCGACCTGATGCACGGCTCCAAGTCTGACAAGAGTTGGGCGAAGGCCTTTCCCCGCGGTTTGAACTTGTGGCGAGGGCTCACATCCATCTATTCCTTCATCCACTACGGAACCGGTGGCGGGCTCACGCGGCCGCTTTACGCCCAGTTCTTTCAGGAAGTGCATGGCATCTTCCGAATGGACATTCTGCAGGAACTTGCCAACCGCTACGAAGACTTGGGCAAACGCTGGGATGAACTGGCCGAAGCGGCGCTGCCCGATGAAGTTGAGATCTTCCAGCGTTTCAAACAACTTTGCGTTGCGCGAGCCGAGTTGACGCTCAGCCAGGACCACGAAGCGGAAGATCGTTTACCCAAAGTTGTGGCCGAGATGGACGAGTTGTCGCAATCAGCGCGCGACGCATTCCCCTTGGACGCCGCCGTGTGCGAATCGCTACGCAGCGAACTCTCCGACAAGATCCGCGCATTGCATCAAGATGAACTGGCCGCCCACGAACTGCTGGGCAAGGTCGAACTCTGATCGTATGTCGTTGGTCGGGTGCCACTGGCAAGCGAAGTCTGCCAGTGCTTCTTACAGTTGGCCATAAAGCCAAAAAGCTGGGTGGCACGTTGTGCGTTGCGCCTGGCAGTCGTGCATGGTCGAATCTCGCGGGAGCCAAAGTTCGTTCGTGGCTCAATTGTCGATCCAGAAAGCACTGGCAGACTACGCTTGCCAGTGCCACCCAACCTGAGTCGTTACATGTCGGGTGTGTCTCATTGGCGCGCCACAGCCCGGCTTGTCCAGCAGTACTCTTCCTTGCCGCAAAACCACTCACCCAGAAGCAGTTCACTCAAAGACGCAACTCACTCAAACGCTACGCCAAGGGCATACGCCACGGCGTGGGAGCGGCAGTGGGAAATGCTGATCTGCATCTCGTCGATGCCCAGTTCGTTGCTGACTTTTCGCGCTCCGCCGCGGAGCGTGATGATTGGCTTGCCACCGATGATGTTGTGAACTTCGATATCCCGCCAGCTGATGCCTTTCTTCCAACCGGTGCCGATGGCTTTGAGGACGGCTTCCTTGGCGGCCCAACGTCCGGCGTAATGCTGCGTGGCCTGTTTGCGTTCCCGGCAATAAGCAATTTCGTGTGGCGTGTAGACGCGATTGATGAACAACTCGCCGTGCCGCTCAATCATCCGCGCAATGCGAAGGCATTCGATAATATCGGTCCCAATCCCAATCACACGCATGGACGATTCTCTTTCCGCAACACACAGTTTCCGCCTGCGGTCAATTTGAACAGACGACCGCATCATGGCTCACACTTGCAGTTTATCCCCGCGAGCAACGCGGCGGCAATCAGCAGCGCGGTAATTCCGGGCAAAAGCGGCAGCATTGGCAGCGGCTATTCGCCGAAAGAGTCACCGCCGCCGAAAGCTTCAAACTCCGTGTAGTGCGATTGCTGCTCGGTCCGCTGCGTTTCAAACCGCGTGAATTCCTGGAACCAGAGCAGCGGAACATCTCCGACAGGGCCGTTACGCTGCTTGGCGACGATCAACTCGCCCTTGCCTTTGAGGCTTTGCGTCTTGGGGTCGGCCTCGTTCTCGCGCTGTTCCCGCGTGAGATAATATTCCTCACGATGGACGAACATCACGACGTCGGCGTCCTGCTCGATGGCGCCGGATTCTCGCAGATGGCTCATCCGCGGACGGTTATCGCGGGAAAGCTCCGCCTGACGATTGAGCTGCGCGAGACAGAGGATTGGCACGCCAATCTCGCGAGCGACCGTCTTGAGCCGCCGGGCCATTTTGGCAACCTGCTCTTGCCGCGGATCATTGGCGTTATCCGGTTCCAGCAGTTGCAGATAATCGATGATGACCAGGCCGAGGTTATGCCGCCGCTTGAGTCTTCGCGCGGCCGCGGCAATCTCCGTCACGGTACGTGCCGGCGAATCGTCAATAAACAACGGCGCCTGGCTGAGCTTTGCGGAAGCTTCCACCAATGATTGACGGTCATCTCCGGTGAGAAATCCGCTGCGAAATTTTGTTCCGGAAATACGACCGCACGAACAGAGCATCCGCTGGGCGAGTTCCAATCGTGACATTTCCAAACTGACCACCAAAGTGCAAATCTCTTCTTTGGTCGAGACATGTTCGGCCACGTTCAAGGCGAGCGCGGTTTTCCCCATACTGGGCCGGGCGGCCAGGATGATCAATTCGCCGTCATGTAATCCGCCGGTCAGGGTGTCAAAATCTTCAAAGCCGGTGGGCACGCCCAGATCGTCGCCTTTGAGTCGCGCGTCAATGCGGACAAACGCTTCTTGCATGACATCGTGGATGTTGTGGACTTCGCCACCCCACCGCTGGTCATGGATCGAGAAGATCTTTTGCTCGGCCTGACTCACCAATTCGCGCGGTTCGCGGCGAGCATCGTATGCGTCACGCAGGACTTCGGTTGTGCCGTGAATGAGTGCGCGAAGCGTCGCTTTGTCTCGCACGATCTTGGCGTAAAACTCAGCGTTGGCCGCCGTGGGAACCGCGTGCACAAGCTCAGCGATATATGCCTTGCCGCCGATCCCTTCCAACTCTTGATTGTCTTTGAGGTTCTCCACCAACAACGTGGCATCAACGCGTTTGCCCTGCTCATGCAAATTGAGCATGGCGGTGAAGATCTCAGCGTGCGCTTTGGAGTAGAAGTCGCTGGGCTTGAGAATCAGCGCAAGCTCATCACACAGGTCCGGCAACAACATTAGGCTGCCCAGAACGTCACGCTCCGCGTCCAGATTCTGCGGAGGTACGCGGTCCAGCAATTCGGCCCCGTTGCTATTGCTGCGAGCCGACGGCCCTTGATCAACGCGTTGTGCTCTTGCCAAAACTTCCTCCCTGATTGTGACAAGTCGAAAATCGTACTTCCGTTACGCCGAACGCTATGAGGCACTCCGCGAGAACCAGACTCGCCGATCGATGACACGCGCTGAGTGATTAAATTGCTGGAACTCGAAACTAACGTTGCCAGCGGTATTGGTCAACGATCGCGAAACGCCGGAAATGGCGAGGTGTTTTGTCGCAACATGCAAACAGGCCCGGTGATATTCGCACCGAGCCTGCGCGGATTTTCTGAAAGAAAATTGCGACCGATATCAGGAAGCGGCAGCTTCTTCGCCTTCGCCCACCGTTGGCACAACCCACACCTTGAGCGAGGCCGAGATATCGTGGCCCATGTGGATCTTCACCGTGTACAGACCCAACTCCTTGAGCGGGCCTTCCAGGCGAACCTGATCCGGCGTGATGACGATGTCCTGCTTCTTGAGCGCGGAAGTGATATCAGCCGGGCCGACGGAGCCATACAGTTGGCCTTCATCGTTGGCGTTGGCTTCAATCGTGACGCTTTGCTGGCTGAGTTGGTCGGCCTTCTGCTGCAAACCGGCCAGACGGGAACGTTCAATTTCCATCAAGCGGGCTTTGTGCTTTTCCACCATCCGCTTGTGGTGGTCGGTCGCCAGTGTGGCCAGCCCTTCAGGCAGCAGGTAGTTGTTTGCGTAGCCGGGGCGGACCTCAACCACGTCACCCTGCTTGCCGAGGTGTTCCACGTTTTGAATCAGCAGCAGTTGGATGCCACCGTTCTCACCGCGCGGCAAGCGCTTGAACTTGTGATTGTGGCGTTTCTTTTTCTTTTGCGGTTTAGTCTGAGGCATGACTCTTGCTTCTTGTTGATCTTAAAAGGGAATGTCGCTCCCGCCATCATCGCTGGAACTAAAGTCAGATCCCCCGTTATCCGGCTGAGAATACTCTGTGTTTTGTGTGCTGGATCCGCCGCGCGATCCTCCCCCTCCTCCTCCGCCGCCACCACCCCGGCCGCCGAGCATTTGCATCCGCTCGCCAACAACGCGCAGTTTTGACATCTTCTTGCCGTCGGTCTCCCACTGATCGAGTTTGAGACGGCCCTCAATCAAAACAGGGGCTCCTTTGGAAAGATACTCGCAAGCCACTTCCGCCTGGCGAGCCCAAAGTGTGACGTCGACAAATGTTGTTTCCTCCACCCATTCGCCATTGGGGTTCTTGCGGCGATCATTGACCGCCAGGCCCAGGTCCGTGACGGCCGTACCGGAGGAGATGTAGCGCAATTCGGGATCGCGGGTCACGTTGCCGACAAGGATCACGCGATTGAAACTGGCCATTTCTCAACTCACAGGCAAGGCCTGACGCGGAGGCCAGGCAACACGTTGGCGATAGTTGCGATCCTTCGGTTAGCCTTCCGTAGTGGCGACAGGTTCCTCGGCTTCTTCTTCCTGTTCTTCGCCCTGAGCCAGGCGAACAAGGTGGTCCGCAATTCTGGGATCAACCTTCAAGATCAATTGGCGCAGGATGGAATCATTGAGCGCGAAGTCTCGTTGCAGCGGAGTGATCTCTTCGCCCTGCAACTTGAAGTAGGTGAGCCAATAAACTCCGCGTTTGTGACCTTCAATGGGATAGGCCAGTTTGCGTTCTTCCCACAATCGGCTGGCCAGGACTTCGCCGCCGCGATTCTCGATCAGCTCATTAGCGGCAGCGCCCAACGCGGCCGCATCCCGAGCAAACCGGTTGGGGTCAAAAATGAACATGCACTCGTACGTGTGGACTGCCAAGACTTTTCCTCCGCTTTGATTGACCGCAGCCAGCTTGCCACGGCTTACGTTGTGTTGTCTTCCGCTTCTGTTTGTTTTCCGGTTGTTTTCGAGCTGGCTTTTTTGTTGGCCTTGCCAGTTTCTTTCTTTCCGCCGGCATTCTCATTTCCGGCAGCATTGTCTTTTCCAGGGGCGTTGTACTTGTTCATGCAAAACTGTGTGCCGGATTGCACCCAGTCCGCCACGGCGTCAGCCGCACGAACAACAACATGTTCCATCTCTTGCGACTCAGCCTTATTGAACTTTCCCAGGACAAAGTCGGCGGGATTCCATCTGTCCGGCACTGGTCCAATTCCCACACGCAACCGCGAGAATTCTTGGCCCAGCCGATTGATGATGTCCCTGAGTCCGTTTTGCCCTCCGGCGGAACCTTTGGGCCGCATCCGTAACGTCCCCACCGGAATGCTGAAGTCATCACAAACCACCAGCAGTGCGTCATTTTCCAGTTTGAAGAAGTCTCTGGCCTTTTGCACGCTTTGTCCGGAGCGGTTCATAAACGTGCTGGGGCAGAGGATCAAACACTTCTCGCCTGCGATGTTTGCTTCGACCGTTTCTCCTTCAAACGCGGTCTTGACCTTGCCGTGTGTTGAGCGTCTGGCAACTTCACGGACAACTTCAAAACCAATGTTGTGTCTTGTTCCTTCGTACTTGCGACCAGGATTCCCCAGCCCAACCACCAATTTCATGATCTGTGCATTTGGTGCGGATTCCCCAGAGGAGTATTCCCCATGAGAAAATCCATCGGATGAGGGTTCCTCGGCGTCCGCTCCCCGCAGTCGATTCCAAAGTTTGCGGAACACGGCTCACGTTTTTCTTTGCAGCTCTGGCTCTTCGCAGTTTGCCGAGAATTCGGCCAGAACTCGCTAGTCGGAATCTTTGTCTTCGTCGTCGGCATCTCGCCCAATGACTTCCGGCTCGGCCGATTCGCCAACGGCTTCTTCTTCCTCTTCTTCAATCGCCGGCGTGCATTGCACAACCACGGCTTCCGGTTCCAGGTCCAACTTCACGCCTTCAGGAAGGTCCAAATCCGCAACGGTGATTTGTTGTTCCAACTCAAGGCTGTTGATGTTGACCTCAATCTTTTCCGGCACGTTGGTTGCCAGACATTCCACGGTGACTTCGTGAATCAATTGCGTGACAACACCATTGTTGCTGACGCCGGGTGCAACGCCCCGCAATTCCACCGGCACTTCAATCTGCACTTTCTCATCCGCGGAAACGCGTGTGAAGTCAATGTGCAGCACTTCATTGCCCCAGACATCCCATTGAATGTCCGTGACCAGTGCCTTCTCGGAAAGATCGCCAGCGAGGTCCACAAACTTGGCGCCATGGCGCACAGCGGCGGCAAACTCAGCTTCGGATACAGCAATGCTGACCGTCTCTTCGCCGTGTCCATAAATCACAGCGGGGATGCTGCCGGCGGCGCGCATACGGCGGGCGTTGCTTGTCCCCCGCGTGTCACGCCGTTTGACGTGTAGTTGTTCAACTTCTTGCGACATGCGTCAACGAACCTCAGTTTGGTGCGTCTGTATTATTTCCGCGACAAAGCTGGAAAGCTGTTTGCCGCGCGATCCGTCTTGATTCTGGACGCCGAGTACTTGGAATGAAGCCTTTGGGCTGCACGCGGGCTCGCCTGATGGCCACAGTTTTGCACCCGCGTATCTGCCCTCTATATATCTGCCTGATTTGCCCCCACGTTCGGGCAACATCACTGGCGAAATGTTGTTGAGGCTGGCCGATTTCTCCTTCACGGCCAAATCAACCGAAAGTTTGCGCCGCAAGAGAGTTACGCTCACCCTAAGGCGCGAAACGTGCTATTTTGCGCGCCGACGCCTCCTTTTCAAGCCCGTTCGCCACAGATTCGCCCTGCCGAAGCTGCGCTCACCCCAGGGATTCGCAAACTGCGCAAATCCCGTGACTTGTTCCGGCCCCGATACCCCCATATCCTCATGCCGTCACGCGACCTCGACCGTGGGCATGCTGAAGCGCGCGTCAGCGGCCCACGGTCACTTTGTTTTGGCTGTTGAAAGTCCTGAGCCTTCCGCCGCGGCAGGGGAAATGAAACGGTTGCTCAAGCAATTGTGCGGCATCTGCCCGTTTGCCGGCGATATCCGACCGGTGCGGGTCCCGCTATTGCGGCCATTCTCTGGCCGGCCAGCTTTGCCTTTCCCGCATCCGCGGAACTTTCACGAGCCGCTGCGGATTCTGGAAACCTACTTCTGGCGGGCCGACGAAGCGGCGGAGTCCGTCAAAGCCAGCGGCGGCCAGCACCATCGGTATCTGGACTTTCCCGGCTTCGCGCCTGTGCTGGTCACTCGCGATCCGGCCGTGATCCGCGCGATCACAACAGATACCGGCGACCGGGCAGGCCAGTTTGACCGGGACACTTTGCCGTCAAACGGCATCGCCAGGGCGACAGGCCCGGACACGCTACTTTTCGCCAATGGCGAGTTGTGGAAACGTCAACGCAAGCTGGCCGCTTCGCCCTTTGGCAAAACAACGCTCTTTCAGCCGGAACTCTTCCAGGAGTTTGAAGAGACCTTCCGGCAAACCGTCCGTACCCGTTTGGATGCCCTTCGCCAGCATCTGCGAGAAAGCGGTCAGCAGCAGGTAACGCTGTGCCTGGAGCCGGAAATCAAAGCGGTCATGCTGGAGATGTTGGCCAACAACTTTTTTGGGGCGGAAATTGCCTATGCAGAATTGACGGCCCGCTTTGTGCCGGCATTGGAGCGGTTGATCGATCATATCGTGCGAGACACGGTGATGAACCGGATGGGTTGGCTGCGCATCTTTCCGAAGTATCGGCGACAACGCCAACAAGCTTTGGCTGACGCGGCAACGTTCGACGAACTGACGGACATTGTCCTGGCGGTGCGTAACACAGGCCGCGGATTGTGGAAGCAATTCAAGTCGGACGCTCCTGACGATGCACTCCGCAGCAATATCAAGGTCTTTCTGGCAGGCGCGCTGGAAGCCACCACGTCGTATGCAAGTTGGGCGATTTCCCATCTCGCGCGAAATCCCGCCGCGCAAGCCCGCGTCTTTGCGGAAGTCAAAGATGTGGAGCAGTACTCGCCGGACGATCTCAATAGCGTGCAGTACTTCAACAATGTGCTGGAAGAAACGCTTCGCTTAACGCCATCGCTCTATTTCCTGCCGCGCAAAGCGACGGTGGACACCTGGATTGAAACTTCCAACGACCGCAAGCTGATGCTGCCGCAAGGCACGCACATCTTGCTGGATGTCTGGCACGCCAATCGTCATGAAGATTTCTGGGGCGTGGACGTCACTGGCTATCCCGCAAACGAATTCGCCCCGGAACGCTGGGACAACCTGGCCGCAAGCGGGCGAGCATCGAAAGATACGCTGCACTTTGGCTTTGGCCACGGTCCGCGAGTTTGCCCCGGCAAGCATCTGGGACAATTGGAAGTTGGGCTGGTGGTGGGCGCGTTCGTCAAACTGTTTTCGTTTGATGCGCCGAATGTCGAGAACCCGCCGCGCGCCGGCGTTTCCACAAAGCCGGCCGATGGAACATTGGTGAATCTGCGGTTGCGGACAGGTTGAATTGTGTGACAGGTCCACGTGCGGCAGCCGCACGGTCTTTGATCTCGCAGCGTTTTCGATCTCACAGTGTCTTCGATCTCACGCCCGCTGAGTTTCTTAACCAGCGCCGCGCTAAACAGGGCGAATGCCATTCACTACAGTCAACGTCGAGGCCGAACCTTCTTGATTGCCTGTTGCTGATTCGTCCGGAGAACTGTCATGTCACAAACCGCATCCGAGCAAGTTGCCACAAAGCACGTCAAGGATCGCCGCGAGCTGCGTTTCGACACCATGGACGACATCTTGGACGATGCCACCGCAATGGCGACAGCCGGATGGCGAGCCTTGGGTAATTGGTCCCTGGGGCAGGCTTGCTACCACCTGGCAAAGACCATTGAGATGAGCATCGACGGCATCGATTACAAAGCCCCGTGGTACTTTCGCATTGTTGGCAAACTGCGACGCAACAAGATGCTCAGCAGCACATTCCCCTCCGGTTTCAAAGGGCCGCCGCAAATCGTTGAGCGGTTGGAGACAACCAACGAAGTCTCCGATGACGAGGGACTCAAGATGCTGGAGAGCGCCATCAGGCGTTTCAAATCAGAGCCGCAGCGCAAGCCCAACCCGTTCTTTGGCGACCTCAGCGACGCCGACTGGCTCCGGCTCCATTGCCGGCATTCCGAGTTGCACCTCGGATTCTTCCGGGCAGGCGGCTAAGAGTTCCCGATCAAATCGATGATCGACATGATATGCTTCTCAAGTGTTTCCGTCACTTCTTCGACGGACGAGCGACTGACAAAGTCCTTGCCTGGTAACTCCTGATTGGCCGGGCTGGTGGCCATCTCTTCGAAATGTCGCAGAACTCTTGTTGCGTCGAGTTCTTCCCTAT
>CALJLD010000031.1 GCA_937982665.1 uncultured Planctomycetales bacterium | reverse complement strand
GGCGATTGTGAGTGTGCTGGGAATACTGGCTTCGTTTTTGATGCCGGTGTTTCCTCTCCTCGTTACGACAGGATGGAGGGCGTTCACGTCTGGTCTCAAAGCGCCAGGCATTGTTTTTTTTTTGCGGAAGATTTGAAGAACAGCAAGCCAGGAGAACTGCAAAAGTCCATGCTATTCTACGCATCTATGAGCGGTTCCGCTTATGGGACGATCGTGGCATTGGTTTCCGTTTTCGCGGCAAGTCGTTCGCGGGGGAATCGGCTGCGGAGTTATTGGAGATTTGCCTGTGGCTTTGCGCTGGTGTGTGCGACGTCAGTTCCACTGGCATTTCCGGGCGAGAGTGAGGGCACTTTTGGACCGTTGCCTTCGCTCATGATCGGCTACTACGTTTGGCTTGCTTGCCTGGCCGGGCTGTGGCTTGCTCATGCACCGCGAAGAGGATGGGGCAGTTGGGCTTTGATGGGATTGATTGGCGTCATGATCGCCTGGGGCACCTGGTTAGAACAGTTTGAGTGGTAGAGGAATCATTGGAGCAATGTGATATTGAGCGCTCTCTTTGATCTGTCCATAAGAATCTTGTGAACGAACTCTCGTCTAACGCGAATTCGCAAACATCCGCACAAGCGGAATCAGGCCACCAATTTTCGTTGCGATTGTTGGCAGTGCTGGTGACGCTATGGTGTGTATTCGCGGCATTGGCCGCGCCCAGATGGCCAAGATCTTTGCCGTTGCTGGCTTTTGCGGCGTTGCTTTCCGCAAGTTTGTTCGGCATGGGAGCCTTCCTGCAGCGGCACCGCTCCGTTCGCCTGTCTCTGGCGGCGATCTTTGCGTTGGTCTTGACCGTTTCGCTTTGTTTGCCGATCGACGCCGCGCGTGCGTCTTCGTCGACTGTTGTTGCGGAAGTCATACCGCGGGGACTTAGCGTACCCTTGATGTTCTTCCGAGGAGGTGCGCCAATCGGCTTCGGAACCGCGGCAATGGTCCTGATCTTGGTGACGCTGCCGGCGATGTGTTATGGCACGGTCTTCGCCTACATCTCTTTGCTTGGCGTGTCACGGCCGGAGACAAGCCGTTGGCGAAAATTTGGATATGTCAGCGTTGGCATCGCAGTGGTGTGCACGTGTGTGGTACCTCTTCTATTCTTCAGCAGCAACATGGGCCGCGCAGCCTTCCCTTCTCTGCGAGAGCTGAACATTGGCTACTACTTCTGGCTGGCGGGCTTAGTCGGCATCTGGCTGTCTCACATGTCGAGTAAGCGAACTGGCACATGGGCGTTGCTTGTCATAACAACGATCCTGCTCGGGCTGGCGGCCTTAATGTAATGCGACCAACGCAACCTTATCGCGTGACGATCGCTCGATCTAGCTTGCTGCGGGATCGCTGCTTGCCTCGGCTTGGCGGGGTAAGCGCAACACAATAACCGCCCAAACAATGCCGCAAAACAGTGCGGCCGCGCCGGTGAACCAGGCTCCCATCGCCAACAGGCATGCTCCGGCAACAATGACGATGCCAGGCAATCGCAGCCGCAGCGCGTATTCAAAAAAGAAACCTGGCTCTTGCGCTTGAACCGGAAAGAACAAAACGGCAACGGCCAGAAGCCCAAGCGCGAATACCCAACGAGTACCGCTCGTGCTGGCAGGTGTTTCCAATGCAAGTGCGATTTCGAATTGTCCACCGCTGAAAACGTAGGCCTGACGGTTGGCTCCATGAATGTCAGCGCAACTCTGCGATGTCCAGAACTGGCTCACAGACTGGCCGCCGTTGGCTGGCTGATTCACATTGCGTTGGGCCTCCGCGCGGTCCAAGTCCCGTGCCAGCAAGTTTGCGGCCAGCGGCGATGATGATTCGAAACTCAATGCTTCGGTTTCCAGCTCGCTTTGAATCCTTGCCGCGGCCTCTTGTTGCGAAAGTTGACGCGCCGTCTGGCTTGTATTCGTCATGCTGAGCAATCCGCCTGTCATCCAGACTGTTTCCGGAACGTTGATGTCAATCGGCTGGGGCGCGGCAAGTTGTGACGCACCAGGTTGTGACGCACCAGGCGACGTTACCGCTGCCGGACTGAGGACGCATAAACCAACGCGTTGCGGCTGCGTTTTGGACAACAGGTAAACGCGGGCAACGCCTGCAGACGTTGTTTCCACTTCCGCCGGAAGCCCATTGATGTCGGCTCTGACAAGTACCGAGCCCTTGGGCAGTGTGAAGCTGATGTGTGACGCGCCGTGCGGCTGCACGCTGTAGGTAGCTGTCACGCAAGGACGGGGATAGGCGCCGCCAGTTGCGACAAGCAACGAGATTCTTGGTGCGGCGGATTGTTGATCGTTTGCTGCCAGCTCGGCGAGGCGAACTTCGCCAGGTAGCGCATCCCAAGTGAACTCCCGCGTGCCCGACGTTTCACTAGGAGCGAGTTCGCTGTTGTCCGCTTGCCAGGCCAGGGCGATTCCCTCGGCTGCCTTGGGAACAATCAGGCGGTAAGCAAAATCCGGTTCGACTTGACCCGGCGATGTTAATTGCGGCGGTAGGAATTGATTGAGTGATTCGTCAGGCATCACAAAGAAAAAGGTGCCTTCGTGCGGGCGAGCTTGATTGCCCAAGCGAGCATCAACCGCTGCGGTAATTCGCAGGTGTTGCGATTGTTCAATGAACTCCGGATCAGCAACATTCCAACTTCGCGGGTAAGGACCAATCAGCCGCCAGGCTTGCGGAACCCGCAGCGTAACTGGCGGCAACACGCCATCGGTTGGGTTCACTTGCATGCGTACACTCGCTTGCCACTGACCATCTTTGCGAGCGATCCTTGTCGTCAGGCGACCGGTCAACGGCGGCTCATGCTCGCTGAGCGCAACACGAGGAGCATTCACGCCGGGCACAAGTGGAAAAGCCCCAACGAGTCGCGTGCCAACTGGTGGTTGCGCGGATTGAGCCGCTTCTGGGATTCGCGGCGCAAGCTCGGCAACTTCCGCTTGCAAGTCCGTAGCGCTAAACAGTGTGAGCGAGCTGGAGATTTCTGACAGGCCTTCGAAGTGAATTCGCTGAGGCCGATATCCTTCCGGCAGAGAATCCCAATGATCTTCCGCACGAATCTCAATCTGCATGGGGTTGGCGGCAGGCGCGGAAAGGAACAGCACGAGTTTGCCATCGCTGAGTTGCCAATGATCGAGCAGTTCGGCCCCTGTGGCATCTGTCGCCGACACATTTTGGATGCTCAACCCGCTGGGAATCGTTGCGCGCAAAAACGTCGGGCGGTCGCCAACGTCAGAGACGGTAAAGTTGAATCGAAACGCGCAGCCGTCGGTGCGAAGCGTCGCTTCCGTGGTTGATCTGCAAACGGGATTGCCCGCAACAGGTACTACGGCAAGATTCCACGCGGCGTTTGTGCCGTTGGCGCGGACGACTTCGTTGATCTCCACAAACTGTCCCCAGGCCGTGATGAAATCCTCGGTGGAACCAGGGCTCGTTTGGCGGCTTGTGAGTGGGCGAATCTGGAAATCGCCTGGCAGGGTGACCGCCCATAGTTCGCTCGTCGCGGTGATCTCCTCCAACTGAACCGCCGGGAACTGCCAATTGCCGATCAATGAGCGCGGAGGCAAAACCAATTGCAACTCAATGCTGCGCGGCAACGGCGATGACAATGGGACGTTCGTTGCTGACAATGGGATGTTCAGAACCTTGACGCCAAATGCTGCGGACGAAGTTGCGGCTGGATTCAAGCCGGACAGCGTCCGCCCATCGACTTCAATCCGCTCAACGCTGGCTTGCGCGGGAATTCGCACGCTGAGTTGTTCCAGGTCGACCGTTTCGTCATTGAGGTCCGGTTCCAGATCAATGCGAGTGGTCAGTCGTGAACCTGAGTTCATCAACCGCAGCCGTGTGTAAACCTCGGCTTTGATTTCGTTGGCTGCGGCTTCGGCCTCACGTGTCTTGGCAAGATGCAATTCCGCCAGCGGTCCAGGGGCTGCGACGGAGAAGCCGGCCAGCGGAAATCTTTGAATGCCGGCATGTGAGCCTTGGAGTTCCCAACCACGCCCGCCAACGCGTTGATTCGCGAATGACATCTCCAACATTGCGTCCGCGATTGGCGGGATGGCGATTTCTGCGGCGGTTTCGTCTAGGTTGCCCAAGTCGTTTACGGTCAAGTCAAGCTCGATGGTATGGACACCCGCCCCTTTCAGCTGCAATTGAGCGTAGTTATCAGACCAGTCCAAGGGAGAGTCCTGTCCCAAAGGCATCACGTAGGCGCTGCCGGGCACTTCGGCGAACTGTTCGCTTCGCAGAGGGAGACGCACGACAACGCTGGACTCCATAGAATAAACGGTCAAGGAGAGCCCCAGCCGCGGACGGGCATCGCCCTCGGCAATGGTCAGTCTATGCCGGGCGTTTAACAGCAAGTATCCCGCGGGCCGCATTTGCAATTCGGCAATTCGATTGTTGATGCTGGCAACAAGTTCTTCTGTTGCAAAAACTGATTGGCCGGTCGGGGCACCATCGTCATCAACTTGGATGTAGACAACTTCAGACCTGGGTGCATCTTGCCGTAACGAACTTTGGCTCCACAGTGTTGACTCCGCGCCAACGGCTTGGGGATGACGGGACGCAAGCAGCGCGGCGCCAAGACCACACACAATGGCAACGGACACACTGGATCGTGTGATCCGTGAGCGTCGCTGCACTTTCGACGCGACCTTGCTCAGCCAAGGGTTCTTCGACATCAAGCCGACGATGGCTCCCAGCGCGAAAGGGACCGGCAGGCCGATCACGATCGTCGCAAGAGCATCCGGAACGGCGAGCACGATGGCGAACGCAAGGATGGCGACAAAGACCGAAACGCGGTAGCCACGACGGCCTGCCAGCCAACCGGCAACCGCAGCCAACAACAAGACAATTGCGTTGAGGGTTGCCTGGCGGCGGGTGTGAATGACACTCAGGTCTTGTGCTGCGGTCAATGGGTAGATGGAACTGCCGTTGTCGAGGCTCGGTTGCGAGCGAGCCGAACGAAGAGCCGTCCACGGCCCTGCATTGGTCATCGGTTCGGTTGCCGCTTGGGTTTCGCTTTCAACTTGCGAGTGTGGGAGAAACGAATCAGCAATCAGCGGACCGAGAACTCGACTTGCAAGCGCTTGCCAAAGTGTGGGCTGCGCATCAGGCAGCGTGCCATGTGCGAGTCTCAGACCTTGCGGAAGCCGCAACGTGGCGGAGCGCTGCAGCACGCTTGACTCAAATTCCGGCCAAGGCGGTGAGACGTTGCCGATCAATCCAATCGCCTGACCATCGTGCGCGAACGTGAGTTGCAAAGGGAAGTAGGACAGATGCGCAGCCAGTGGAACGGAGTAGACGCCATTGGTTTCTGACCATTCGAGAGGCTCGGCCGACACATTTGCATCCAACAGCCTGGCGTTGTCCGGCAAGCGAAACTGCAAGCGATCCGCACCATTGCGTTCGACTGCTAACATCACAGAGCAAATGCTCTTGCCGGTTTCTTGCAGCGACCAATCCAGCGTTGCTTTCCAGATCAGTGGTTGGCGTTCGCGCGAGCTAGTCGCGTTTGAGGTCGGAGCGGACGAAGATCCGAGTTCTGCCTGAACAGCTGTGCCGGCGCCATCGGCCGCGAGAAGTTGATCTGGCTGATAACGGAAGCGTTTGACCGCGAGAGCGCTGTTCGCATCAAAGTCCTCAGCAACAGGCCACAACGCGGAAACGAAATCGCCATCGGCGGAACCCGCATTCGTTTTAGCATCAACGATCTTTACGCGACGAGCTTTGACTGCCACAAGACCGCTAACATGCGCTGGCGAATCCAAGACGACTGCCAGGCCGATGCGTTGAAGAGGGCTGCTGATTGTGGTTGTTCGCTCGGCGATGATTTCTGTCGGCGGCGTTTCCGGCCAGCTGACTTTCCACAATTCGCCTGTGGGCGGCAAACCGCGTGTGAGCATTTCCTGGCGGCTCAATTTCTCCGCATTCAGCGCGTTGCCTGTCGCGTCTGCCCAATGCCAGGCAGCGTCTTCTCGCGGTTCCGTGACAAAGATCAGCAACTCGCCGTCGGCTACCCCTGCGAGTTCGCCGAAGTGGAAGCGCTCTCGCACTTCGCGCGCTGAGAACTCCGCATTGACGCGGACTTGGACTTGTTGCGGACTCGCTTTTGGCAAGGAGGTGAGCCGTGTATTCGCGTCTGTGCCAATCAGATCAAAGTGCAAGTCACTTCGCTCAAACGCAAACGCAGGAACTTCCTGCCAAAAACTATTCTCAACAGGTTTGCTGCGACCATCGAATTGGAGGGCGTTTGGCGATGCGTCGTCCGCTAGTAGCAGCGAATCCTCCGCGACATTTGCGCCTGCCAGGCTCACTGGAAGCAAATCCGCCGCGGCCAGTGAGGTGGCACCTTGTTCCAGCCGATGCGCAGCAACGTGTAAGATAAGCTCGCTGGTGATGTAAGTTCGTGCAGGCAAGCTTACGATGAGCTGCGATGACTGATCGTCACCTGCTGCTTCGATGCTCCATTCCAACGCTGAGAGTTCGCTGAGGCTTTCCATGCCCGCCAAAGACACGTCCGTCAATTCCCAGCCAGGTGTGAGCGAGAGTTCGATCTCTCCCGCGCTGAGATCAATCTGGGAAAACTTCAGGAGTGAGGCGGCGACGAGTTGGTCGCCTTGCTTATGCAGCCTGGTCACCTGGCTCACAATTTGGCGGCGCTCTGGGCTTGTCACGGCCAGGCTCAACTGAGCGTCAGCCGAATAGAGATCAAACTCCAGTTGCCCATTGCTTAGCCCGGCCCGACATTGAGCATCGGCAAACTGCACATCGGCGAAGGCGAGCGGCGGAACCACTTCAATCCGAGCCACGCCAGAAGTCCAGCGGAATTCCG
The DNA here is from genome assembly GCA_937982665.1 of uncultured Planctomycetales bacterium. Classification (GTDB taxonomy): domain Bacteria; phylum Planctomycetota; class Planctomycetia; order Pirellulales; family S012-138; genus CALJLD01. The sequence continues at coordinate 20,927 of CALJLD010000031.1, read as the reverse complement.
GTAGTGTCATGCGGGGAAGCGTCATCAGCGAACCAAACCGCAACGACGCCAACGTGGTCACTTCAAGATCCATTTCGCCAGCGGTGTCGCCAGCGACGGGTACCCCGGTGGTGTCAATCTCCAGGATTTGTCGGCCTGGCGATGACTGTTGCTCGGCGTTTTTCCAATTCAAGCGCGTTCCGTTGGCGGTGACACCAATCACCTGGGCGCTGGCTGGCACATGAAGTTGCAGAATTCGCGCGTACGGTTGCGGAAGCTCCAACTGCCACCGCGTCCTGGCCAGGAATTCATTGCCACTTGCCTGGTACGTTGTTTCTTCATGGCGAATTGCGGGCACTGTCGTGGGATCGCGGCTATCGCTGGGTGACTTTTCGATCGCAAGGACAACCGGACCTGCGGCATTCAATCGCAGATCCCACGACACGAAACTCTCGCCAGCATTCGCATCGCGATCATCAGTATGGCCTCGGACGGCGAGTCCGTGCCGCGAATCAAGCTTGGGTTGATATCCAGCGGGCAACTCCAATTGAATGCTGCGACTTGGAGAAGTTGGCAAATCAAGGACGAATGAGAAGCCTTGCGGACCAATGTAGCCATTGGATTCCTGGGCACGCTGCGTTGCGGTGAAAACGGCCGTTCCGCTTCGCTCGACAAGGATCGCCAACTGGCCGTTAGCCTGGTTGCCAAGGATTGCCGGCGCAGCGGCGTGCTCATCAGATTCTTCCCATCGTGCGTGTCGCCCTTCGGGACCAGACTCGGAGGATTTGATTGCCGCCGAGAATTCGCCCAACGGCAACAGCAGCGGCTTTGCTTGTTCTTCATCGCGACGCGAAATCCGCAATCGGAATTCGCCGGAAAGGGATTGCGCTACTTCATCAAAGCGGGCTGTCCACTGCCAACTGTCTAAACTCGCCGGCGGCAAACGCTGCGCAGTCAACTGTTCCAGCCAGGTGTTCCACTCGGTGAGCGAAATCTCGCGCATGTCCGCGGCAGCGGCAGGCGGCCAACGGTCACTTTCAATGACTTCGTACGAGAAGGCGCTGCCTCCGACGGTCCCGTCCTGTCGTGGTGATCGCGACGAGAACTCGCCATCTGCCAAGACAAGCGATGTCGCCACACCATAGAGCAAGCACGGCAAGCCGACGCTGAACAGCGCGGCGAGCAAGCCAATTCGACATGCGCGCGAAACGATCATGGCTGGCTTGTCGGCGTCGCGGGAAGTCGGATCTCCGTTGCGGCGGCCTGGCTTTCGTGCTCTCGCAAGACCTGGCTCTCTGTGATCTCGCCTGAACTGCTGTCTCTGGTCCGGATTTTGAGATCATTGGAGAACATCCGTCGCAGCAGGACGGCCAGCAAGACCAACACAACGCCAAGAGCGCTGGCGTACAAGAACAGGACTGCTACGGATTGAAATAGGAACGCGAGCGCCGCGAAGAGGACAATGGCGACAAACACAATGCCAGGACGCCGTAGGCTGGGAAAGCTCAAAACCGAAACGCCTAGCAGCAACGTCAGCAGAGATGAAATGCCGACGATGAGACTGCGATCAGCCGCAGTGACGGAAAGCGACTCCGGCAGCCCGACGCTGCTGAACAAATACTGGTTGGTCGCAGGCGAGAGAGCGGGGGACGGGGCAACGCCCACAATCTCTTCCAGGGCTCGCAAGGAAGCGTTGGGTTTGCGTGTCCACCCATTACGCCAATTCCATGTATTGTCGTCTTGCATTTCATCGCCAGCCCAAAGCAGATGCTGACCGGCCGGCATCGACACGTGCCAAAAGCTGTGCAACACGCGAACATCGCCCACAAACTGTGGCGCAGGCAAATTCATCATGCCGCCATTTTCTGTCTGCACGCGATAGACAAGTTCCAAGGAAATCGGCTGCAAGGTTCGCTGGGAAGTCCCCCAGAGTTGCCCGGCATTCAGCACGACCTCGTCCTGGTTTGACTCTCGTTGCAACCAAAGTGGCCTGCCGCCGGCGTCGCGAACAACGCATTGCTCTCCGCTGTTGGGAGGCAAACGCAAACGCAATTCGTCGGCTGCGGAAGCCGGACGCCATGTCAGCATCAACCGATCTTCGCGATATTTCGTGCCAAGCCAGGACTGAATGACAAGTTGGTCAATCACTATCCGGCCCGAGGTCGAATGGCCGATGCTGTCGCGAGCGAGCTTGAGTTCTGTCGCGGCCGTGGCTGTGTAATAGGTATTGCGAAAGGCCTCACCTTCTCGTCCAACCGTTTCGGCCCAAGCGGTTGAGTCATTGGCGATGCGAAGTTGAAACGGAAGCGAATGCAGCACTTCCACGGCATGCTCCGAAAACGGCGCATTGGCGGGAATGGCGAGGCCGATGCCGTACATCTCGGCTTGCTCAGGTGTATCCCCATTCGCCATTTCGTACGACATGCTCAGGACCTGCCGCGCGCGGCCACGCTCGCTCGCACCGGGTTGCCCGCTGGACGAATCCGTAAGCATGGCCAGCACGACATACTCTGGATCGGGGAACTTTGGATCAGACAAGCCGCCGGCGGACTCCTGCACGAACTCGCATGGCCGTTCATTCCAAAGGAACTGCAAGCCAATGTCATGCCGCATGTCCCACATCTTGCGCGGCACCGTAATCCGCAACAGCCGGAACTCGCGAGCAATCGCGGTGGTGCTTAGCAGTTGTGAAACGGCCATCGACTGCGGCGTAACGTTGACTTCGGTGTCGGACCGCAGTGTGAACTGCGGTTGCGGCCGAGCCAACCCGACGAATCGCCAACGCTCCCCCGACAACTGGTAAGCCAATCCTTCACTGGCGGCGCGATTGTCTCGGCTAAGCCCTTCCATGCGTTCCGCATGGGGCACACATTGCAGGCTGTCGGCCATCGTCAGTTCAAATGCGCCGTTGCGCATTGCGGAATCCGCCAGCCCTGGCAACTCGAAGTCAAAGGCGTCATCACCGCGCACATCTTGGCTTGCCACTATGGCCAACCGCACTCTGCCTGAGACGGGGCGATTGAGATTGACACGCAACATTCCAAAATCATCCACTGCGGTCGATTCAACGAGGCTGGCCTCCTCACAGCGCACGTCTTCCAGAATCCAATCGTGCAAATCAATCCGAAAGCTATGCACCTGGCCGCTGACAATGTTCGCATCAAACGTGCTTTGCAGTCGCAAGACGTTGGAGTCCGCGTAGACTTCATGCGTCGGTTGAACAGTCGTCAATGTGCGAGGGCGAAACAGGCTTACATCCAATGGCTCCGCGGCACCCCAATATCGCAAGGCCAGTCGAATGCTACCCTCAGCGGGAATTGCGGCCGGCACGCTGCCGATGTCCTCGGCTGCAATCCTTGACATGCTTTCCGGTAAGCGCTCCGCTGCCAGTTGCCAACCTTGCGGACATGCGAGTGACCACCGGCCGGAAGATCGAACTCTTGCAGTAAGCGCCGGCCGTTCCAGTTGCAAATCGCCAAACGCGGCAGTTGGCCGCTCAAAAACAAGCCGAAAGTTTCCTTCGCGTGGAATGGCAACATGGATTGTTTGCTCGCCTGATTCAGGCACGCCTGCACTTTCGTCGCGTGCAACTTCCGACAGAGTTGGCGGTTGGGTTGTGATCGCTTCGGGCGAGGCCGATTCCAATACAAAGCCCTCGGGCATGTCGATTTCAAGGAGTTCTCCGGGCGCAAAATCGCCCAACACCTCATATTGCGCTTCGTGTCGAATAACGCCTGTGGCTGGGTCCAGCCACGTCATCAAGTTTTCTTGAACAACAATCCGCTCCGCGAGTTCACCTCGATCCTCTTGCCACCAGCGGAGCGAAAAATCGCGCTCAGGGTTATCAATGGTGATGGTTGTTCCGTCTTCCGTCTTTTCGATTCCCAGGTCGTCCCTTCGCGGCGCCCTGGCATTGACCTCTGTGTGGGGAACCTGCAACTTCAATGCTGACTTCATTGCCGTCGGCAACTGCAGTTGAATCTCGTTGCGCGGTCCCGTTTTGGAGATCCTTGCGGACAGTTGCAACTCAAGCACATGGGTTGTGGGCTCACGGAGCGACGCGGCCGAATCTTCAATCTGCCACAGGAATCCACCCTGTTTGGAACTGAACGTCAGAACCTGACCAACGTCAGGTGACGAATACTGAGGGTCACTGGACAAAACAAGATTGGCAAGCCGCAGTGGAATGGTCTGTTTTGTCGGCGAGAAGATCTTTGCTGAGATGTTAAAGGTCAACCGCGCATAACCAGCGTCAACCGAATCGACAACACCAACAACGGACATATCCGTGATCGTGAATCCGTGGTCCGCATTCGCGGCATCAAAGCCTTGCCCTTCACTTTGCAGCGCGGCACGCAAGGCGGAAGTCGGTTGAGCGAATGCCGGCGAGCAGCAGCAAACCGCGAACAGAACGACTGCGCCAGCAAGCGTGGACAATCGCAACAACTTTTGTTGGAAAGGAAGGCCGGCCATCGAAACTTCGTCAGGGCAAGGAAAACTCGCCGACCGCTCCAGCGTGAATGATGGGAACCTGGGCGAGCCGAACCAGACCGGCGTACTCGCCAATGGAATCGCGGGTAAGAGTACGGGAAACCGTGTTGGGAACCATCCAAATATGACCAGAATCCATACTAAACTTGCAGCCTTCGCTGACCAAGTGGATTCGTTCGATAATGACGGTACTTGCGATTTCTCCCGGTTTTCGCGGGTTTGGCGTTTCCAAGCGACTGAAGCAGAGATTTTGCTTATACGCAGAACTCAGGCGACTTGATTGGCCCCGAGCGTAGCGTATTGAAATATGGTGGCAGATTCCTCTTGCATGAGCTCCTGCACACATGACGGCCATCTCTATTCTGCATTTGGAAGACCAGAAGGTCTGTGCGCTCAAGACACGGGATGATCTTGCCTCGGCCAAGGCGGATGCAAATCTTTCTTTTGAGGTGACACACGTCGAATCGTTGGCGAAGGCCATCGATGTTCTGAATAATCAGCAGTTCGACGCCATCTTAGCTGACCTAAGCGTGCCTGATAGTCATGGCACAAAGACTGTCGGCGCATTGCGCAAGGCTCATCCAACATGCCCAATTGTTGCGTTCACAGCTGAAGACTCAACGAGGCACATGCTGTCGTGCCTGCGTGAGGGAGCTGATGACTACCTTGTCAAAGGGCAGGCTCCTTCCTCGGCCGTTGTCCGAGCATTGCTCAACGCTATTGAGCGGCGGAAGACTCGTTCACGATTAAGAAGCGCGCAAGCCAAGGCAGCCGCAATCGTGAATGCCGTGGACGACACGATTGTTACCTTTGATGAGAGCGGGACAATTCGTTCGGCCAACCCGGGCGTAGAAAAGATGTTTGGTTATCGCCCTGACGAGGTCGTGGGCGAAAACCTCGCAATGCTCTCGCCACCACAGTTTGCTGCAAATACTCGGCAGATGCAGAAGCTCGTCAGCGCCCAAGGTGCAGATGGCGAAGCGATCCGATGGGACAGCGAGGGTGTGCACAGTTCCGGGCTGACGTTCGCGATCAACTGTACATTCTGCGAGATCACAGACGGCGCAGCCAATCGCACATATTGTGCGATCTATCGCGACACCTCGGAAGAAAAAGCACGCATGATTGAAGTCGAGGAGGCTCGTAAACGCGCCGAAGCGGCCACACAGGCCAAGAGCGACTTTCTCGCCAGCATGAGCCACGAATTGCGCACGCCGCTCACGGCGATTCTGGGTTTCGCGGAATCGCTGTTACTCGACCATCACTCCAAGGATCCGAATTTTGTTGACTCTGTTCGAACCATCCTCCGAAACGGCGAACACCTTACTGGCCTGATCAATGACATCTTGGACTTGGCCAAGATTGAGGCGGGAAGGATGTCGGTCGTAGCTGAACCATGTTCGCCCTACTTATTGACGACCGACGTTAAGAAGCTCCTGAATGTTCGCGCCGAAAAGAAGTCACTCTCGCTGACAATCGATTGGCCGGAACAACTGCCACGCGAGATCGTGATCGACAGGACGCGCGTACGTCAAGTCTTGATCAACCTTGTGGGCAACTCCATCAAATTCACTGAGAGCGGCAAAGTTACGATTGCGCTTGAATTTGCCGAAGCGGCAGGTGCTCCGCCGGCGCTCATTTGGCGAGTCACAGATACAGGCGTTGGCATGACCGAGGAGGCATGTGCGCGAATATTTGAGCCATTTGTTCAAGCCGAGAAGAACACGTCGCACAAGTTCGGAGGGACCGGGTTGGGTCTGGCCATTACTAAATCATTGGTCCATATGATGGGTGGGGAAATCTCTGTCACGAGTCGGCCGGGTGAAGGAAGTACGTTTACTGTTGTTTTCCCCCTGCTGGATCAAGACATTGATGTCACGACAATGTCAGCCCTCGCCAACGCGGATCAATCCGACTCGGCAGCCGATCGTGCGAAGAAGGTCAACACAGCGGACTCGCTCCAGGGCATAAAGATTTTGCTGGCGGAGGACGGTGTCGACAACCAACGGTTGGTTTCCTTCATCTTGAAAAAGCATGGAGCAGCCGTCGACGTTGTTGAGAATGGTGCCTTGGCATTCGACAAGGCAACCGAGGCAAAAGCGGCAGGGGAGCCTTACAACGTTGTCCTGATGGACATGCAAATGCCAGTATTGGACGGGTATGGCGCCACAAGAAAACTTCGCAGTCATGGCTATGAAGGCCCAATCGTCGCGCTAACGGCCCACGCCATGAAAGGCGATCGCGATGCATGCCTGGAAGCCGGGTGCAATGAATACGCGACGAAACCAATCGATCGAGATGTCTTGGTCCGCACCGTTGCCGAACAAGCCATCCCCGAACTTACGGAACCCGAAACATTGAGCATCCACTAACAAAGGCGCAAAATGAAGACAGCACGAGACATCATGTCCAAAGCGATCGTCTCCATCCAGCCCGATTCTTCCGTGCAAGATGCAATGGAGATGATCCTGGAATGTGGAGTTAGCGGACTCCCCGTCATCGAGGACGGTCAACTGGTTGGAATTATTTCCGAAACAGACTTGTGTATGCTGGGCGCGGGATCGCAACAGTCAACGCTGAGCGTGAGAGATACCATGACTCGCGTTGTCTCGACGGTTGCGATTGACACGCCGATCGAAAAGATCAGCGAAATGCTGATGTCCAAGAACATCCGTCGCGTGCCCGTGACCGACGGCGACCAAGTTGTGGGCATCGTCAGTCGCCGGGACATTGTTCGGGCAATGACGGCGACAACCTCCGAAGATTCCAGCGCCTACGTCACTTAGCCGATGGCATGACCAAGATCTGTGCCAGCTGGTGCGTCAATTCTGGCGTGCAGGCTGCGATGAATCGCGGTCGGTCCAACAACAACTCGCATTTTTCCAGCGGTCGAACGATGCCGCCAGCTTCTTTGACAAGCAACCAGCCGGCCGCAATATCCCAAGCTTTGTTGTCAGTGGCCCAGTAACCGTCAAAGCGTCCCGAAGCGACGTAAGCCAGATTGAGCGCTGCCGAGCCTGTCCTTCGTACGGATTGTGCCTGAACCAACACCTCGACAAAGTTGGTGATTTCGACTGATTCTCGCGTCACGCCGGCGGCAAAGCTGGCCACCATCATCGCCTGATCGAGCGCGGCAATCTCGCTCACAGAGATCTGTTCGCCATTGAGAAATGCTCCTTGGCCGGCAGCCGCGGAGAAAACTTCGTTGGCGTTCGGGTCAAAGACAACGCCTGCCTGAAGTTCTCCCTCAAACTCCACGGCCACAGAGACGCAATAACCCGGTACGCCGTGGGCATAATTAACCGTCCCGTCCAGCGGATCCACAATCCACCGGTAGCGCGGATCATCGCCCCGCGAATCAACGCCTTCCTCGCCGAGAAACCCGTGCGAGGGAAATCGCGAGCGAATGAACTCCAGAATGGCTTGCTGCGAGGCCACGTCCGCATCGGTCACCAGATCCGCCGGGGCCTTCTCACGAATCTGGAACTTGCCGCGCCATTGCTGCAAGATTTCTCCGCCCAAACGCGCGGCTTCCGTTGCCGCATCCAACATTTGGTCAACGGAATTGCTCTCTTCGTTCATCCTCGTACTCAGTCAGTTGCAAACGAGTGAATGTTTGGGCCTCAGAATAGGCGCAATGCGCAGTTGTGTCACGTGCGCACGTGGCGGAAACGCGAGTTCGCCCGATGATTTGCTGCGAACGGTGTTCTTCATCCGACAGGTGACAACATGCGTGACGATTATGCAGGGCGCAAAACCGGTTAGTCCGATCGCGCGTCTTATCCGGCATTTGGGTGGCGTTGATGACGGCCAAAACACGCGTATCGGTTGCGCGACCGCGCGAGTGGAACAGCGTGCACAGCCGTTGATTACGGCGCTCGCGGAACGCGCCGCACAAGCGGAACGCCATAGTTCCGGTGAATCGGGCACTGCCGATTGTGATTTCGGACATTAGGGAAATCCGTCAACTAAAGAGCAATCGCAGCAACTCGGCTTGGGCTGAACGACGAAGAGAAATCTGGAAATCGGAGCACATGGATTTCCCGGACGGACACAACCGGCCGCTCCTCCGCTTGTGACAGGAACTGCACGAAAAGAAGTCCTGCCAGGCATCTCCCAAAGGAGCGGCACGGTCCCTACTCTCCCCGGAAAGGAGTTCGAGTCAATGAAGATTCTCTCGTTTAGCGTGTTGGGCTTGCTGTTAAGCGCCGGAAGCGCGATGGCCCAATATCACCCCTACAGCACGCCGGCGGCTTTGCCGGTTCCGGTGAACGCTACACCATCAACCTATTACGACAACCCAACACCCATCGCTCAAGACGAGTACCACGCTGAGGAACATCAGCTCCACCAACATCACGATTACATCGAGAATTGGGACGGAGGATACGGATACGGCAGCGGATGCTCAAGCTGTGGCACTGGTTGCGGAGCTGATTGGTTCAGCGGATTTGGAAACGGCGGTTGCGGATCTTGCGGTCCCAACTGGTACGGCCGCGTTGGCGGTCTGGTCATGCAACGTGACGATGCCGATCCGATCTGGACGAGCTTCGACAACACCAACATTTATAGCGCACTTTTGGGAACTCCCACGGCCGGTCACGAATGGCGCGGTGGTTACGAAGTCTCCATCGGTCGTCGCTTGTGCAACAACCTGTGGATTGGCGGTACCTACTGGACTCTCGATCCGGACAACACGCAGGCTTCCGTGAACGCTCCCGGCGGCATCATCAACTCCACGTTTGACTTCCGTACGTTCTCTCTGAACGGCACGCCGGTCAACAGCTGGTTTGACAATGCCTTGGCCCATCGCCTGACGCTGCGTTCTGAGTTCCACAACCTGGAACTGAACATCTACGGCGACTTCACCAACTGCGATCCTTGCTCGCGTCACCGATTCAGCTGGTTCGCCGGCGCTCGCTGGTTCCGCTTCAAGGACGACTTCCTGTTCGAGACTTCGGACAACTCCCAAACCTTCGGCGTTGACCTGGCGAATGAAGCCTACTGGAACATCAACGTCACCAACAACCTGATCGGTGGTCAAATCGGCGGTACCGCGGAATACGCGATCAACCGTTGCTTGAGCGTCTACGCCACGCCGTCGGTCGGCCTGTATCACAACCGTATGACATACGACAGTTCCATCCGCAGTGGCGATGGCTTCCTGGCGTATGAAATCTATAGCGACAAGAACGACTTCGCCATCCTGAGCCAAATCGATTTCGGCACCAGCTACAACGTCAACAACTGCCTGCGTCTGTATGGTGGTTACCGCGTGGTTGGCGTGTCCGGCGTCGCGCTCTCCGGCGATCAGATCCCGCCGCTGGCGGACGATCTGGAAAACATTCGGAACATCAACTCCAACGGCCACTTGTTCCTGCACGGCGGTTTCGCCGGCGTCGAGTTCCGCCGCTAACCCCCAAGGAGTCTTTCCGGACAGTAGGTGAATCAAGAGAAGTCTTGCTCCCCCCAGAGCATAGCCTCCCCCGACGAGCCTTCGGTCAGCACACGATGTGCGGCCGAAGGCTTTTTTGTTTGAGAGCAGCCAATACGAATCGGGTAGCTCAGTTTGCTCGCCAAACTGAGCGCAGCAAGAGGCGATTGAACCGCACTCTACTCTCATAGCTTTCTGGCCGCTGCCGCAGGCACAAGAAGCCTTTCTTCGGCGTTGTGCTGTGCACAGACTGGCTTAGGATGCATCGGCGTGCCCGAGGGCCGGGCAACTGTGACACGACTCAATCGTTCTTTTTCGTGTTGCAAGCAACCACCAATACTCCGGACATGACAGCGGGAACCCTTACCAAGCGCCGCGCATTCAAAACTGCCTCAACCGAGGAAGTGCGGATTTCAAGCCTCAGTGCCGGGACGTACTGCGACAACATGAGCGCAAAAAATGGCCCTGCGCAAGGAAGTCTTGCACAGGGCTGAAACAAACAACATGTCTCGTAAGAATACGATTACTGATTGCCCTGGCCGCTAAATGGGCCGACGCCAATCGTGATGCATCGCTCGCCCCACGGGCCACGGTTGTCACAGAAATCGGAAGCGTCGTTATAGGCGCTACCAGAGCAAATGCTGCTGTGACTGCTCGCACCATTGAATTGATACGACTGGTTCAGCGATGCGATGGCAGCGCCGACGTCCGCCATTTCGGTGACGACAGCTTCACGCAAGCTGGTCCAAGCGGCGATGGTGCCACAAATAACAATCGTCAGGACAACGATCATTTCGGTCGAGAAGGCAAATCCTTCTTCACCCTTCCAAAAATTACGCATGCGGTGCTCCATGTAAGAAGTGAAAAACGGTGAACGAAAGACGCGCCCCAGATTGCGCGCATAGCAAAAACCGTAATGCGGAACTTGTTTATCCACAAGCGAATTTCGCTGTTTCAGACCCAGGGCTCCTCGAGCCTTTACACAAAGCGCAAATCTGCCTTTACACATGAACTGCATTGCACTACGCCAAGCACATTGAAATAGAAAAAGGTCGCCCGGCTTCACAAGGGAGGAAGGGTAATCTGGGAACCCCTTCGGGCCGGACGACCGCTGCCGTTCTACTGCTTCACAAGGCTGGTGCAAGGAATTTTTCTAGCCTGGTTTCCAGCCTGGAAACCCGGTAACTGGCTCCGTTGGCGGCCACTCCTCCCTCGCGCGCCATTCGTCGCCATCGCGCACTTGCCATGCGTACCTAACCGTCAGATGCTCTCCGTTGTGGAAGCGGTAGCAAACCCGGCGAACGTGAGTGATTGGAACGTCGAAGAACTCGGCAACCTTCGCGAACAGCTTTTGCTCTTGTTGTTCTTGCTCAAACAGCGTGGCATTGTGGCGGCGCTTGCGTGGCATGGCAGGGACTCCCACAGAGAGGAAGGAATCGCAAGTCCTGCGGCGGTCGCTTCCTGCGGGGTGGAGAGTCTATCGCGTGAGAGAGGGCGGTCAAGCGCTAGCCGTTATCTTGTATCTCGTGCAAACGACAGGCCACAACTCAATAACGATTCACGTTGTGGCATGCTCGTTTCGGATCTCTGTAGTCTCAGGTCGTTAGGCTTCAAACCTGAGGTTTGGTCAGAATTCAGAATACTTCGTAACGCCGTCGCACGAGAGTTCGTCGCTATTGGCAATGAACTCGCCGCTGATGTTATCGAACGCCCAACCCTTATCCGCGCCGACGGCAAGAGGTGTTCCCTTGGATTTTATCTCCACTTCGGCCAACTTGTTCTTGTTCTTCCCAAAGGGATTCTCTGGGAAGCTGCTGGCCAAGTACGGCGCGAGATCAGCCTTGAACGTGTCGCTTTTTTTATCCAACCCCGGCAGTTGCCCGTCATTCTCGAATTGATAACGCAGAATCGCGCGACGGATGACTCCCAAATCTTGCCTCAGCGTGGATTCTTGCCCGCTTGTCGTGCAAACGACGACGTTAGAAATGAAGGCGCCGGCGAGGATCGCCATAATGACGACGACGATCAAGACCTCAACGAGCGTAAAACCGGCGCCGTGCCTGTGGGGGAGCAGTTTCATCGATTGTGAGGTCAGAACGATTCGCAGAATCTGCGTGCACCACCTGCCCGCTTTCTAGGCAAAAATAGGTTGCGTTTCGCATGCTGCAAGTGGGCGTTTGAGCACACCTTTACGAGGGCAGTTGCACGGATGTCGCCATACAAACCTAATTCCTTCCAGGCATGCAACCCGCACGATCGAAGTGGACGGCGGGCTCCCGACTGGCGTTAGTATCCACCTGCGCGCCAAAGTTGGAGACGGGCTGCAGCGGTGAGTTTCGTTAGGGTACTGATTGGTCCAGCAAGATAACTACAGCTGCGCATTGTACGCATCGGTATGCCCGCCGGAGCGTAACGAAGAAACTGGGAGCACTGAGCAGTTCTTCGTCAAATAGTCGCGATTGCGGCACTTCGCCGGCGCCCCAACCCAAGCCGGTGCCTACGTCTAGGCCTGCTTCGCTAATACCCACATATCCGATTTGCATTCGGTTACCACAGAAAGTGCACACCGTCTCGTCTTCGGGTTTGTTCGCTTCCTTCTCCAAGTCGAGTTGGTCGCAAGTCTTCTCAGGCAAACCATCTCGGGGGGTAGTGCAATTCCAACAAATCTCAAATGACGCTTCGTTTTTCTCGTGACACTTCGTGCATTGCCACATGCTTATCTCACTTGCTTTGGAGTGCATTTCGGCGCTTCTGCGCAGGCACTTCCTGCGGGCTGGAGAGTCTATCGCGGGAACACGGGTGTTCAAGCCTCTGTTCAAGCTTGCACGCCGGCTTGAATCCGCTCTTCAAGCTCGCGGCAGAACTTCCACAAGTCGCCAGTATCAAACGCAGCTCCAAAGACAACGCCATATTCCACGGACATTTCGAGTGGACCGGACGCTGGGATTTTCACTGCGGCTAACAGCTTGGCAATCTTTATCGAGATGTCGCCGAGCGCAGAGCCTCGCTCGAAGCGAAGTTCGGATGAACTGCTTCGCGACTCACGAAACCCTGAATCAATCATCACGGACTGAATCTTTGGTAGGTCCTTGCCGGTCAATGGCAAGTTGAAGGTGTACTTTGGCAAAAAGCAAAACGACGGCTTCGACGAAGGAAGCACAATAGGCTGCTTGGTCGTATAGGCAACCTTTAGAATAACAAGTACGAAGATCACCAAAGCAATCGGCCCGACTAATAACGCCCAGTCGTTGAATTCCCAACTTGGCATCTTGACACCCGAATTCGCAAAAGCGCTTAAAGAGAACCGAGCAACCGACTGTCATTGCGGAAGAAGTTCCAGATTTTCAGCAGCGAGAAACGTATGGCTGGTCCAAGGAGTAACTGGCGGGAAATACGGGCACGAAAGAATGTGCTTTCCGTTGTCCTCCTCCACGACGACCTTATACCCGTTCTCATTGAGCCATGCCGCGAACTCAGTGGCCAATCCTTCCTCTTCGTCAACTGTTTGGACTTCGCCAAGCAATTGAAAGAACTCGTTGGCCTTGTCGCGGTTGGCGTTCTTGACCGTTCCACCATCGACTCCGAATTCTGATTCGCCCGCAACATTTTCGGACTCTTGTGCGCGAACACACCCTAAGCAAATCACGCAACAAACTGCCACAGCAATACGGCCCATCCGACGCCTCCAGATGTGGTGCATAGTCTCAGTAATCTACCGCAGCCGTGAATCGCTCGCCAATTTTAACGGGCTAGCTTATGATTCACCAATCCGCAAAAAGCCTTCGAGAGACATTATGAATATCAGTCAGTTGCGGAAGAAAGCAAAAGCAATGATCGCCCAAGGCGCGGCCGACTATAAGCGTCGAGTCGGTGATCCGGTCGATACCGCTGTCATGGTCGACCACAAAACGGGAGAGCCAGTTGAGACCCTTTCGATTCGCCGCCGGTCGGTGGACCGCGAAGAATTCCACCGCACGTACGGTGAGGCCCGTGATTTTCTGTTGAAGTATGGCTACGAGAAGTCACCGGACGCAAAGGTTCAAGCTCTGTACGCCGAGTTGATCCCAGATAGCAACGAACTTAAGTCCAAGAAACGTAGCATTCTAACAGACCTCCGTTCGCGGGATGAGGCCAAGCGGCTTGCCGCCGCGAAGGAATGTTCGAGGGCCGCGCGAGGTGTAGGAGAAATCGGCTGGGACAACTGGCCCAAAAATCCAGTCGTAATTGAGACAATATTGAAGGCGTTGAAGAAGGAGAAGTCGAGCAACGTCGCCCAGGAGTTGATCATTGCCTTGGGAGGCATGTACGAACGCTACTACGCCGACGCCCGTATTCCGCCAGTACTGCTCGCCTATCTCGATTCCAACGACCTGCGACTCAAGCGAGCGGCCCTCGTCTGGACGCGTCACATGCGCGATCGAGCGAAGTGGCCTAAGATTATCGAGATCCTTGATTCCAAGCCGACGACCCCGATCCTGTGCTCGGCCTTGTACCATCTCCACTCGCGAACTCCGGTCGACGTCAAGCGTGCGGTCTGCTCGATTCTCTTGAAAACAACCACGCGAAAACTTGGCGATGAAGCGAAGGCCAATCTTTACGGGACGATTCTCGACATGGTGGATGAACGAACGTTAGCCGACTACAAGACCGCACTGAACAAGCAGAAACGGCTCATCAAGGCACTTGCCAAGCGCGCAGAGAAGCGCTACGGGAAAGGGCACGCTCGCTTCAAGTTTCTGCTGACGAATCTATTTGCATCCTGATCACAGCATGGCACAATGAAGCGAGCCGCCCAGGTGCTGGTAACACCCAAGCGGCTCTAACCACCACGTACCCCGAGTCAGCGAGGTAGCGTCATGGCTACAAGCCATTCTAAATGCGTGCGCTCATTCTTTGCAGGCCGCACGCGATGCGTTTCTCCAGCGCAAGATGCGTGCATTCGCGCGTTGAAGCCTAGCTGGCACTTGCCGCCAATTCGTCTGCTGTGCTTTCGTCCGTTTTGATGAGTTGCTCCGCAGGTTTTGCGGCCTCATGCACGTCTGGCGCGTCATTGGGGTGGTCGCTTGCCATCAGTGACAAGAATGTCGCAGCAATGGCAACGCCAAAGACCCCACAGCCAACAATGAAAATCGTGAGCGTTGATTCATCCATGAGCGCGCCTCCCCAGCATGAGCGTCCCTAGGCTCAAAATCGAAGGCACCCAAAGACCGACGAATGCACCCTCTTCCCGGCTACCGGAAAACCAAAGGTAGACCGAGAACAGAAACGAGATACCGGCAGCAACGACAAAGCCGAGTTTGGCAAGACTGAGTTTGTTCATGTTGTCTCCAATCTGTTGATACAAACGCTTTCGACTGCAAACGAAGACCAGATTCATTCCACGGAGAATTCACAACCCAAAACCAAGGGATCACGATGGCAACTGAAACCAAGAAACGAACAAAGCGACGCGGCAATGGCGAGGGATCAATCTTCCTCCGCGGCGATGGCAAGTGGACCGCCACAATCACCATCGGCTACGACGGCCAAGGCAAGCGCAAACGCCGCACGGTTTACGGCAAGACCAAGAAAGTTGACCAAGATGCAGACGGGCAAGCTGAACGGCACGCTGGGCGAGGTCTCACGGCTTACCGTCGCTGGCTACTTGGACCGATGGCTTGAAGACACGGCGCGCGTTCAGCTGCGAGCGACCACCTACGCCGACTACAAGGCAGCAATCGCAAATCATATCACTCCCCGCATCGGAGGAGTTCGCGTCCAGAAGTTGACGCCGATGCAAGTTGACAAACTCTATGGCGACATGGAGAGGGACGGCTGCAGCGCTTACGTGCGACGGCGCGTCCATGCCATTCTGCATAAGGCGTTGAATGACGGGATGCGCAAGGGAGTGGTCACCATCAACGCCTGTACGGCTGCTACAGCCCCCAGGGTCACCAGGCAAGAGGTTGAAGCACTGACGCTCGCCGAAGTGCAGAAGCTCCTTAAAGCCGCGGATGGCGACCGTATGGAAGCGCTATACGTCGTGGCCATCACTTCCGGGCTGCGGATGGGTGAACTGTTCGCGCTTCGATGGGATGATATCGACCTGGAAAGTGGTTCGTTGACAGTCCGCCGCAAAGTCTCAGAAGTGGTTGGTAGCATGACGGTGGAGGAACCCAAGACGGCCAAGGGACGTCGGCGCGTTGACCTGCCACAGATGACCGTGGACGCGCAGTGGAAGCACAAGGCTGCCTTGCTGGCCGAAGGGCTGGCCGGTTGCGAGTGGGTGTTCCCGAACCGCAGTGGTGGCCTGTGGCGGCGCAGCAACTTCCACAGTTCGTCTTACAAGCCGCTGCTACGTCGGGCCGGACTTCCGCCAGTACGTTTCCACAACCTACGGCATACGCCGCCACGTTGTTGCTGTCACAGGGCGTGCATCCCAAGATCGTGCAAGAGCGTCTTGGCCATTCGCAAATCAGTGTCACTATGGACACTTACTCGCACGTGCTGCCGACTATGCAGATAGAGGCCGCGGACAAACTAGGGGCTGCGATTGCCGGCTAACGTGGTCGCCACGAATGTAGGAATTCGTGATCAATTGGGAAGAACGCATCCGAGGCCAAGCGGAGCGCCTCGCTCAGTCCCCCTTCCGGTGATTCAAGCCAACACAGCCAAACATTCTTGCCGGCCCGTTTCACTTCCTCAATTAGTGGGACGTAGTCTTCATCGCCGGAGAAGATGACAGCCACATCGAGATTGTCACGGAGGCTGTTGAAAAGCATGTCCCGCGCAAGCGTGATGTCCACCCTCTTGGCGCGCTTGTTTTTTTGCTTATGGAACAACTCGGCATGAAACCCAATTGCGTGGAGGGATTCACGATACGTTTTTACGTTGTTTAGATGCCCAGTGAACGACGAATAGTAGAAGGCGCGGATCGCGTCCTCCTCGAGCTTCGGGCCGAAATGTCCACCTAAGATCGCCGACGATACCAATCTTGTGCAAAAGCCGTTGAGCCATAGATACGCACCATCTACACAGAAATCTCCGGGCTGCAGTTGCACTTGGGCGCTTGCTGCAACCGTTTTGCCTCGCGCGAGAAGATTCTCGCCATCCACGAAGAGCATCCAGCGCTTCTTAGACATTCAAGAACCGCCGCGGCTACACTTTGCCGGAACATGGCGGTGCTGAGTACCAACACCAATAACGTAAGTCTCTGCCCGAACTTGATTTGCTTTAGAGCCAGCGGGGGGAGTCGAACCCCCAACCCCCGCATTACGAATGCGGTGCTCTGCCGATTGAAGCTACGCTGGCTGGTGCGGAATCGGGCAGTAGCCCTGAGGTTCCGGTGTGGTCAAGATAGCATTCGCGCGATTTTACGCCAAGAGCAACGGCATGCGCTGGCAGATCACGGAGAAATGCGGCAAAGCGCCGTGAATTCGCCATGCGGTTCGTCGAAGACGATCGTGGCCTTCGCGTGCGGTTGCCTCCAGCGGATTCTGAGAAGAAGCAACAAAGCCTCCTGCTGGAGCCCAGCGAGGAGGCTTGTTCTTCATGCGGCGGGGCGGACGTCTTCACCGCGTGCTTGTCGACAAATTAGGCCGCGTTGCCGCCGGCGGGGACCGGGACGGCACCGGGGGGAAGTTCGCCAGGCACCGCAGGCGGGGCCGGGACGGCATCCTGGTGCATGTGGTCGTGCTGGGGGTGCGCATGATGATGCACGTCGCCGTACGAGCCACAACCGCAGGAGTAGCCGGAGCCGCAGCTGTCGCAGCCGCAACCGTGTCCATGTCCGCGCTTCAGCCAGCCGAACAAGTCCAATCCGCAACCGGAGTTGCAGGAGTTGCATGTCGGGGCCGGTTCGCAGCAGCTGGGTTCATAGTGGCAGTCACGCGCGGTGCTGCAGCTGAGGAACTTGTCCAACCAACCGCGGTCCGAGCACGGATCGCAAGAGGTGTTGCAAGCCGGTGCCGGATCGCAGCAAGTGGTTTCAGCGGCGCAGCAGCTCTTGTGGCCAAACCAGTTGCCGGAGAACAAACGGAAGCTCTTGCGCGGGGCGCAGCAGCTCACCGGTTGTTGGTAGCAAGAGTTGCAGGCTGAGCTGCAGCCGGAGTTGCAGCTTGATCCGAACCAGTTGTGCTTGAACAGCGAGAAGCCGTGACCGCACGAGTCGCAGCTATCGCAGCCACACGAGTTGTGACGACGGCCGAGCTTCAACCAACCAAACAAGTTGCAACCGCTGTTGCAGCTGTTGCATGCGTCGTAGCCACATCCGCAACCAGCGGAGCCTTGATACGCGCCATGTGCGGCGGCATCGCCTTCGACCAGGAACGCGCCTTCTGGCAGTTGCAGTTGGCCTGCTTGCGGCGCGGCTGGAGTGGGGATTTCCGCATCTTGGCGGGAGTTGAAACCGGAGCGGAGGATCTCCGGCTGCCAAAGCCGTCCACCGCGTCCGGAGTTTTGAGCCGGGGCCATGCTGGTACACAGCGTCAGCACGGCAACGCCGGCCATGGCCAGTTTCATGAGTTTCATCCGTTACTCCATTTGTTCCTGAGGGGAGGAAGGAGCCTGACCTTTGGGCCAAGGCGATTGATGCATCTGCAGGAGCACTGGGGAAAGTCGCGTTCGCCGGGGCTGGCCTGATGGTGGCCTTGTCAGGCGTCGCGCAGCGCATGCTGGACCTGCTGCATGTGACATCGGCCGCTGATCAGCGGTGTGTTTTGTGTGACTTCGCGCGGCTTCTTAACTGAAAATTCCCGAGTGATCGCGGCAAACCTGACGAGCGTGTTGTACGCTACAACCGGCGCGGCGCTGCTTCTGCCATTGGCAAACATGCCCTAGGGCAATCGGATTGCATGAGATCTGCCGCGGGACCGGTTTGACGCGGTTGCGCAGATCAGATTCAATAGCCGTTCAAGTGTGGTTGGCGCGATTTGCCAAGCTCTAGAAGACGTTCAACTTTCGGGTCAGCAAATCCATGAACTCCCATCGCCCAAGCGCCACGGACGAAGACCCGAAGCCGTCGCTCAGCTCACTGTTTACCAATCAGCGATTGCCCTTTGCGTTTGAGACCTTGTTGCTGATCGCTTTGTCCGCCGCGGATGTGATCCTGACGCACCGCTTGATTGGCGGCGGCCGACATGTCGAAGCGAACCCGATTGCCAATTGGGTGCTGACGACTGCCGGCATGCGGGGCATGGTGATCTACAAGTTCATCATGATCGCAATCATATGCACGCTGGCTCAAATCATCGCCATCTACCGCAAGCCAGCTGGGCTTTTGGTGATGTGGATTGGCGTCATCGCCCATGGCCTGGTTGTGATGTATTCGATTTTCCAGGTGCTGGCCGGGTGACGCGCTGGCAAACTGGCGGTGGCCACTCACGGTTCGCAAAAGGATGGCGCGTTCGCAGTCCAGTTAGGGGAACGCAGTGAACGAGAATCGGTTCTGGCAATTGATTGATGAAGCATGGAGTGCTTCGAGTGATTTGCAGCGGTTTCAAACGGCCGTGCATGCGACTATCGGTTCGCGAAAAGAGCGGGACGCATTTCTTGAAACTCAGCCTGTTGGAGAGACTTGTATTCCAGGCAATGAGTTGTTCATCGATTCGCTGCGAAACGCGCTGGAGCTATTGTCTCAGGAAGACTTGTTGAAATTCGATCGACTGATGGAGCGCAAGCTCTTCGAGATCGATCGCCAAGACATTCACGAATTTACCGATGGCAGCGACGATGGATTCCTCTATTGCCGCGGCTTCATTGTCGCATTGGGGAGAAAGTTCTACGAAGCCGTGAACGCCAATCCCTCCAATGCCTTCTTCGACTTTGAGTGCTACGAAATCACCTACCTCAGCCAAGAACTCTACGAAGAGAAATTTGGCAGCATGCCGCCCTCGGATATCTGCCGAGAATCTTTCTCGAATACTGGCGCGTGGAGCGACATGGACTAGTGGTCCATCACTTCTGCGATGTACGTCGCGGCGGAGCATGGGAGCGCGCCGCACCTCTTGGCAATCACACGCAAACTAACTCCGACTCTCGCTTTCGACTATGGCGACTAAACGCATCGAACAGCGAACAACCGCACGCGGGCCGAATGTGTCAGGCGACAGGCATCGTTGGCTCAGACCGTCGTCCAACGCAAAACGCTGCGCTGCAAAGTTGTGATTCAATTGCCAAAGATCGTGCTGGCAATTTCCAACAAGAGCTGCGCAGTGGGCAAGGCGTGTTTTGAATTTTCTTCTCTTGGGTCTTGCCGCGGAGGTGTCGCGCCTCCATCCGAAGGGTGCGTCAGCCCACGGGGCGGTTTTCGGTTTTCCAGGGGGCGCTCGGCTGGGTTGATAAGGGGGGACATTCCATCGGTTTGACCGCCCATTCGCGCGCACCCGGCGATTGAGTGCTGAGAACCACGTTTTTTTGAGCCGCGCGGCTGAGTAATTTTTTTGGCGTGGACAATTGATATTTTTTCTGCGCGAATGGACCTGCGAGAGCCTCGTGTCGTTGCGCGACCAAACGCTGGTGCAGCGGCTACATGTTCGAGCGCGGGAGTGCAGTCTTACAACAACGTTTCACTACGCTTGGTTGTCTTGGCGAATGAACGAACAAATGTTGGAATTGCTCGGTGAGTGTCAGAGACGCTTCGGTTACGCGCCGCGGGGACTTGCGCGCTGGAGCTTGCTAACGCATCTACGCGTTCCCAATCCAGCCTGGCTAAAGAGTCGCTCGTCGGACCAGCTCACAACTCTGTTTGACAACACACATGCACTCTTCAGAGATGGAAGAGTGGTCTGGGGGCACATCATTCAAGTTAACTCACTGATGTTTGAAGACGGCAATGCAAATTGCCCAGGCGAAGTTGTCTATTCGCTCACCGATCCCCACGCCGCGACTCCTGAATATCTCGAACGTGTTGCGGCTATTCTCTACTCATTAAAAGGGACTCAACCAACGGATCAGCGCTTGGCGAATATCGCGCATTACTTAACTGATGAAATGGTGCGCGTCTTCGGACTGTTCGTGCTGACGCAATTGCGCCCGGATGCGGGCC
>CALJLD010000030.1 GCA_937982665.1 uncultured Planctomycetales bacterium | reverse complement strand
ACTATCAACATCTGTTCAATGCTCCTGAAGGGTCCGACCAGCCGACTGCCGAGCCGATCTCGATGGTCGATGGAGAGAAGATTGATGTGCAGTCTGGTCCCAACTGGGATGACGATCTGGGTGGGTCGCCGCTTTACGCCGAGAACGATCCGAACCTCGAAGGACTGACCGAACAGCAGCGACTGCAACTTTCGAGTGTAGAACGGCTTGTCTTTTTCTATCTCCCGCGGATCTGCAATCACTGCTTGAATCCATGCTGTGTCGCTTCGTGCCCCTCGGGCGCTTTGTATAAGCGGGGCGAAGACGGCATCGTTCTGATTGATCAGAAGAAGTGCCGTGCCTGGCGTTCTTGCGTGGCCGCCTGCCCTTACAAAAAGACATATTTCAACTGGTTCACCGGCAAGAGCGAGAAGTGCATTCTCTGCTTCCCACGCTTGGAGACCGGGCAAGCCCCAGCGTGTTTCCATTCCTGCGTCGGGCGGATTCGCTATCTGGGAGTCTTGCTCTACGACGCTGAGCGATTGGAAGAAGTCGCCAAACTTCCAGACGACCAACTCGTGGAAGGTCAGCGGTCGCTCATTCTCAATCCCCATGATCCGGCGGTTGTCGAGGCAGCGCAAAGAAACGGGATCCCCGACGGCGTGATTGAGTCCGCGCAGGATTCCCCGGTCTACAAGTTCGTCATGGACTGGAAGATCGCGCTGCCACCGCACGTTGAGTATCGCACACTGCCAATGCTGTTTTATGTCCCACCCCTGTCACCGGTCCAGGCGACCAAAGACGGAGACACGATTGGCCACAGCGGGGATTCTCTGTTTCATGATATCGACTCGTCGCGTGTTCCCATGCGATTCCTCGCCAACCTCTTTGGCGCGGGGCACGAAGGTCCCGTCCGCGCCGCATTAGCAAAACAAAAAGCCGTCCGTTGGCACCGTCGCGCTGAAACGGTCGGCGATGTCGACCGCGAAACGGCTGATCGAATGCTTCGCGAAGCCAACTGTACACGAGAAGAAGCCGAAGCGATCTACAAGCTGACAGCGCTCTGTACCTTCGAGGACCGCTTTGTCATCCCGCCAATGCATAGGGAAGAAGCGATTGAGATGATGAAAGATCCTCACGAGCACCGCGAGGAAGCCGGCTTTGGGTTTGTCGGCGGGCCAAGGAGGGGACTATGAACCGCTTAGGAGACATCTTGAAATCGTTTGGGAGGCTGCTGAGCTATCCAAACGACCACACCATGTCCACAACAGAGTGGCTGTATTGCTTGATCAAGGACGACATCCCGGAAGCTGCGCGGCGCGTTGCGGAATTCGGAGTTTGGTCTGAGCAGACAAGCCAGGGCGATTGGGAAGAAGCCTATACCCAAACTTTTGACAACAACCCGAAGTGCGCGCTGGAAGTCGGCTGGCACCTCTTTGGAGAGGAATACGCCCGCGGAATGTTCTTGGTCCGAATGCGCGAGGAGATGCGGCGATTCGGGATCGTTGAGTCCGGCGAGTTGCCTGATCACCTCGGGCATGTCCTGCAAGTTGTTTCGGCCATGCCTGCGAGCGACGCCGAGCGGTTTGCTACAGCCTGCGTACTTCCGGGCGTGAAGAAACTCCGCGACGGAGTCACCACTGGTTCGACTCCCTATGCGGGCATCGTCGTGGCGCTTGTCGAAGTGTTGGAACACATTTGGCCGGGAACCGGCGAGCATTCGGAGACTGTCGAGAGTCTCTCGGACCGACCAGGCGATCCTCTGCATGTCTTTCCAGTGGCCGATGTCATGCCCGGCTGCAGGACGTGCGAAGGTCAGATCGACCTTGTGCCCCTGGCGACAAACTACTCCGAAGCCCTTTCCGAAGGGTCTCGGACACAAGTATCGGAGGTTGACGGATGAGTGGTCACTTCTTGGATATCTTTCTGTTTGTTGCACTTCCGTACGTGTGTCTCTTCACGTTCTTCCTGATGACGATTTATCGCTATCGGGCTCAGTCGTTTTCGTATTCAAGCCTCTCCAGTCAGTTCTTGGAAAACCGGCATCACTTCTGGGCGGTTGTGCCATTCCATTACGGCATCCTGATTGTCACTGTTGGACATCTCATCGCCTTTCTGATTCCCAGGTCAATTCTGCTTTGGAATAGTCATCCGCTTCGGCTGTATGTCCTGGAGATTGCCGCGCTGGCCTTTGGAGTCATGACTCTGATCGGGCTTGTCGCGATTATCATTCGCCGGTTCACCAACACGAAAATTCGCCGAGTGACGACCGTTACGGACTGGATCCTATTTGGGATTCTGCTAGTGCAGGTCGTGACCGGTGTTTCCATGGCGGTGATCCACCCTTGGGGCTCATCCTGGTTTGCGACCAACCTGTCTCCGTACCTTTGGTCGATCTTCACGCTCGATCCCAACGTGCAGTTCGTGGCAGCCATGCCGCCACTCGTGAAACTGCATATCGTCCTTGCCTTTATCACCATCGGGTTCTTCCCGTTCACTCGCTTGGTTCATGTCCTCGTGATCCCCAACCCGTACCTTTGGCGCAAACCCCAGGTCGTTCGTTGGTATGGGCGAAGAGCGCCCCCCAGCAAATAGCACCCCAATAATAGGTGACCCTTGAGTCTGACTTGAGGATCGCAACGGCAAGAAGATGAACCCCTCCGACACACAGACTTTGCCCACAATGAACGCCGCCGAGCGCCGCAAGGCTTGGTGGATCTTGGGGATGAACACGTTTGCCTTCACGGTCTGCTTTGCCGCGTGGATGGTTAACGGCGTGCTCATCACCTTCCTTGTTGACAACGGCGTCTTCGATTGGGATGCCGCTGAGATGGGGTGGCTCATCGGTATTCCTGTGCTGACGGGGGCGTTGTTTCGCCTTCCCCTGGGGTTGATGACTGACAAATGGGGCGGCCGAATCGTGTACGGCGTGCTGCTCATCTGTTGCGCCGTCCCGATGTACTTCTTGGGTTGGTGCAACTCCTATTGGCAATTCTTCCTTGCGAGTTTGGGGTTCGGATTCACTGGCACAAGCTTCGCGGTTGGGATCGCCTACACTTCGGTTTGGTTTCCGCGGCATCAACAGGGGACTGCACTGGGAATCTTTGGAGCCGGCAACGCGGGCGCCGCGCTGACGACGCTTGGAGCGCCCCACCTACTTCGCTGGCTCACTGACGGAGGCACAAACCTTGATGGCTGGCGCAGCCTGCCCACTTACTATGCCGCATTGCTGGTTGTCGTGGGGGTTCTCTTCCTGCTGACGACAACCACGCGCGTCCCCGAGGGATCGGCAACCAAGACGCTTCGCCAGCGGCTCGAGCCACTAGGGCACATGCGCGTGTGGAGGTTCGGCCTGTATTACTTCTTCGTCTTCGGCGGCTTTGTCGCTCTGGCGCAATGGCTTGTTCCTTACTACGTAAATGCTTACGCGACTTCGGTTGCCCTTGCCGGCGCGCTAGCAGCATGCAACAGCCTTCCTTCAGGCGTGATTCGCGCATTTGGCGGTTGGCTCTCCGATAAGTTTGGCGCGCGTTCCGTGATGTACTGGGTGCTGGGACTGTCGTTGATTTGTTGCTTGTTGCTGATTGTGCCGCAGATGGACATTCGTTCGCCGGGCAGCGGCATCATGGCCATGGCCCCCGGTAAAGTGCTCAGCGTCACGGAAACCGAACTTGTCGTTGAATCCAATTCCGGCCAAAGCCGCACGTACTCTTTGGACCCGCGCGGTGAAGACTTAGTAAGCGAGGACGAACGAACTAAAGGCGTTTTGGTATTGCCGCGGTCGGCTTCCTGGCAAGAGCCCGTTGTCGCCGTGGGCGACGAAGTCCAAAAGAAGCAATTGTTGGCTCGCGGCGTTACACAGATATTCTTTCAAGCCAATATCTGGGTCTTTACGGTGATCAGCTTGATTCTGGGAGCCGTCATGGGCATCGGAAAGGCGGCCGTCTACAAGCACATCCCTGACTACTTCCCAAAGGATGTCGGAGTCGTAGGAGGCATCGTCGGCGTTCTCGGCGGATTGGGTGGATTTATTTGCCCGGTGATCTTTGGCTACCTCCTCAAAGCCACGGGCCTATGGACGTCGTGCTGGATGTTCTTTGCCATCGTCGTCGTCGTGTGCCTTGTTTGGATGCATTTGGTCGTTCAAAAGATGATGCGCAAGCAGGCACCGGACCTTCACGGGCGAATGGAGTGACACCATGAAGACACTCGAACATTGGGATGTGGAAGACGAACAGTTTTGGGAGAAGACTGGCCGCCGTATCGCAATGCGCAACTTGTGGATCTCAATCCCCAATCTGTTGTGCGGATTCTCCGTGTGGCTCTATTGGGGAATGATCGCCAAGATCATTCGCCGCATCCATATCGGCAATCCAGAACTCTTTGACTTCACCTTCGGAAACGACAGTAAGGCGTATGGGAGTGACCTGGCTGGTTATTCCGCGCTGCTGTTAACGTTGCCGGCCGTTGCGGGACTCACAGGCGCAACACTACGGATCCCGAACTCATTCATGATCGCCATCTGCGGCGGACGTAATGTCAAGTTCATGACAACGATTCTGCTGATTATCCCAGCCATCGGAGCCGGGATTGCGTTGCAGAATCCCAATACATCCTTTGCCGTATTGATTGTCCTGGCGGCGATGTCGGGCATTGGTGGTGGTGCATTTGCCTCGTCGATGTCCAACATCTCATTCTTTTTTCCGAAGCGCATGCAAGGATTGGCGCTTGGGTTGAACGCTGGTTTGGGCAATGCAGGCGTCAGCGTCATGCAATTCCTCATCCCGTGGGTGATTACCTTTGGGTTCTTCGGGGCGGTCGGCGGTGAGCCTCAGAGTTTTGTCGAGAATGGCCAGCCGGCAATTCTGTGGGTGCAAAACGCGGCCTTGATCTGGGTGCCGGTCATGGCGTTTCTGGCCGTTCTGGCTTGGGCATTGATGAACAATCTGCCGCAACACAAGTTCGGATCAACAATCGCAGCGATTGGCAAGTATCTCTGGCTCTCATTTCTTGGGATGGCCGCAGGCGCGGCGGGCGTGTTCCTCTTAGTCACGGATTGGGGCGGTGTTCCGGAACTGCTCAAGATCTTTTTGACGCTTGTCGTCTCTGTCGCGCTGACGCTTGCTCTGTTGCGCTGGTGCACGATGCGCGATACACAATCGAAACTGCAGAATCAGTTTGCCATCTTTCGCAACAAGCACAACTGGGTCATGACGTGGCTGTACACCATGACCTTTGGGTCATTCATCGGATATGCAAACGCATTCCCGATGTTGATGGATGTCGTCTTTGGTCAGGTGAGCGTGGACGCGGATGGGACGGCTCTGGCACAGCCCATTGTTAACGCTAACGCTCCTACAACCGCGAGTTTCATTTGGATTGGTGCTGCCGTAGGCGCTCTGATTCGTCCTCTGGGCGGTTGGTTGTCCGACAAGTTCGGTGGCGCGCGGGTGACGCAGTGGGACACATGGATCATGGTCGGGGCGACGGTCCTGGCTGGGTATTTTGTCGCGCTCGCCCGCGTATCCCCACACCCGGAACACTACTTTGTTCCGTTCCTGATCACTTTCATCGTGCTGTTTGCCACAACGGGAATTGGCAATGGTTCCACCTTCCGCATGATTCCCATCATTTTCTCGAAAGAGCAGGCGGGACCGGTCTTGGGTTGGACGTCCGCGATCGCGGCATATGGCGCCTATCTGATTCCCAAGATCATCGCCACTCAAATCAAAGCCGGAACGCCTGAAATCGCGCTCTACGCGTTTGCTGCCTACTATGCTTCTTGCCTGGCGTTGAATTGGTGGTTCTACGCGCGAGCGAACGCGGACATCAAGTGTTGAAAGAGAGTCGTCACCACGGATTGTCATTAGAAAGTGAAACAACCTGATCGCGTGCCTTTATGTCGCCTCGAATCCTCACCATCTCGCTATCCGTCGGACTTTGCATGGCATTGGTTGTGCTGGTTTCCGCGATGACGTCCTGGCGACTGCCAGACAATGATCAAGGATATACACCACGCCAGCCGATCGAGTTTTCGCATCAGCTGCATGCAGGCGAGTTGCAGATCAACTGCCAGTTTTGCCACACGGGAGCATCAAAAGGCCGATATGCAGGCATCCCATCCTCCGAAGTCTGCATGAAGTGCCACACGCTGGTGACGTGTGGTTTTGATGTTTTGCAAGAAGAACGCAAGCGGGCTGATGAAGAGCAACGCGACCCGGCGCCGCCGATTTCGGCCGAACTGCGGAAGCTCTACGAGTCACTAGGGGTTGATGATTCGATCAAGTCAACACCAGGCGTTGATGCACATCCCATCGAGTGGGTTCAAGTCCACAACTTGCCGGACTACGTGTACTTCGATCATAGCGCACACGTTTCTGCGGGAGTGTCCTGCCAGCATTGCCATGGACCTGTGGAATCAATGCGTCGTATGCGGCAGCAGGAATCGCTATCCATGGGATGGTGCGTGAATTGCCACCGAGATGCAACCGCCAATGGTGTCGCCGGTCAGCCGGTCGAAGCAAGAACGAACTGTTCCGTTTGCCACTACTAGATTTCAACAATGGGCAATCGCAGACAAAACGACCGTCGAATGAACCTCGCTAATGCTCGTGCACCGCAACGTCCAGCGAGCAACCTAGAGCACATGACTGCACAACAAGGAGTCAGCCGCCGCCAGTTCCTCGAGGCTACAGGGTTCAGTCTGACGCTCGCCATGGCTGGCTGTGGTCAGGCCCCAACGCAAACTGCGCTACCGCTCCCCGACCAACCGGCAGGGCTATCACCCGGAATACGGCAGGCTTTTGCCAGCACGTGCGGCGGATGCTCCGCGGCATGTGGACTACTGGTCAGCGTTCAAGACGGACGACCGCTCAAGATGGAGGGCCTGCCAGAACATCCGCTTTCGCAGGGAGGGCTGTGCGCAATCGGACAAGCCCAAACAATCGAACTGTATGACAACTTGCGTCTGCGGGATCCACTTGAGCAGGGCCAAGTCACCAATTGGGAATCTGTCGATCGCGCGATGACCGAAAACTTGGCGAACATTCGACGCGATGGTGGCGCCGTCCGGTTTGTCACCGCAACAATCACAAGCCCGACACTTAAAGGGGCAATTGACGAATTCCTCGAAGGATTCTCCGACGGGAAACATATCACCTGCGAGCAAAGAAGTTGTTCCGCGATCCTTGATGCTCATCTGCAATCGCATGGTCGTCGCGTCGTCCCGCGGTACCTATTTGAACAGGCCGATGTCATCGTTTCCTTTGGCGCTGATTTTCTTGGGACTTGGATTTCGCCCGTAGAATTTACTGCCGGATGGCGCAAGCGACGGGTGCCGACGCCCGAGAGCCCTGTCATGTCGAAGCACGTCCAACTGGAAGGGCGAATGTCGCTGACAGGGACAAACGCTGACCAGAGGTTTCTTGTTGCCCCTGATGAGTATGGCAATGCGCTGTCACACCTTGCTTCACGGATTATGCAGCAAATCGGCGCGGCAGCGATTGAGCCTGTTGAGGAACCGCCGGTTTCGGAAGCGGTGTTGGATGATCTCGCACGACAGTTGACCGAAGCGCGCGGCAGTTCGCTCGTCCTTTGCGACAGCCAGGACACCAACATCCAATTGATTGTCAACGCCATCAATCAGGCATTGGGCAACTACGGCCAGACAATTGACTTGGACCAATACAGTCAGCAACGGCAGGAAAGCGACACAGATCTGCTTACTCTCTTGGATGAGATTCGAAATGGAACTGTCGCGGCGCTGTTCGTTGCCGGCAATGATCTCCTGCATAGCCTGCCCAAACAATTCGAAGCATCTGAATCGCTGAAGCACGTACCACTCGTTGTCAGTTTTGCTCAAAGGGTCGACGCAACGGCTTCCGCCGCGAAGTACATATGCCCGGATCATCATCCGTTGGAGTCGTGGCTGGACGCTGAGCCAACGCGCGGCGTCGTGAGCATGCAACAGCCAACGATCCGCCCCATGGGCAATACGCGCTCCATGCTTGAAAGCCTTGCTGCATGGCAAGATCGCCCGACTCCTGCCTTCGATTTGCTGCAACAAGCCTGGCAACAGCGGGCACCTGCAGGCGATTTCCAGACCCATTGGGAACGGACCGTTCACGACGGTCTTGAGCCTTCGCGAGAGACCGATGGAGGGCCAAGTCGCACAGAATACCTGGCCCCCACGGTTGAGCTTGCACCACAGCAACGAGTTGGGGAATACGTTCTCGAGCTCTACAGCAAGGTTGGCATGCCAGATGCCCGCCACGCGCACAATCCGTGGCTTCACGAATTGCCGGATCCGGTCACCAAGATCACCTGGGATAATTATGTCTCAGTCTCTCCGGCCACGGCGGAGCGGCTGTCGTTGCAAGAAGGTGACATCGTCGAAATATCGACTGCAGATGGCGCAAACATAGCGCTTCCCGCGCATGTTCAGATCGGTCAGCACGACCGAGTTCTTGCCGTTGCTCTGGGATATGGGGCTCCCGGCACGGATCGGTTTGCGGGGATTGGCCCGGATTGGCTTGAAGCTCAACCAACGGTTAAACCAGGCGAACTTGTTGGCGTCAACGCGGCGGACTTGATCCGCGCGGAACAGGATACGTTGCGATATGTGCGGTCCGACGTCACGCTCCGAAGAACAGGTGGCCGCAAGGATCTGGCCGCGACGCAGCTTCACCATCGCCTCGAGGTACCTCCAATGGTCGCACCTCCCGGCGCGGAGTTGCGCCATCCCGTTCAAAGAACGACCTTGGACGCCTATGCAAATGATCCGGGAGCAGGTGCGGTGTCCAGCCATCATCTTCCCGAGCAGCAATTGTGGCCTGAGGATCATCCCAAGCACGGCCATTGGTGGGGGATGATTATCGATCTGAACGCCTGCACAGGCTGTTCCGCATGCGTTGTTGCATGCCAGGCTGAGAACAACATTCCTGTCGTGGGTAAGGATGAAGTCCGCAGGCAACGTGAGATGCACTGGATGCGGATCGACCGTTACTATTCCGGAGAAGGCGACGATCTCCTCACAGCACATCAACCTATGATGTGCCACCACTGCGACAATGCTCCATGCGAAACTGTCTGCCCAGTATTGGCGACAACACATTCGGACGAAGGAATCAACGAACAGACCTACAATCGCTGCGTTGGTACGCGCTATTGCGCGAATAACTGCCCTTACAAAGTGCGGCGTTTCAACTGGTTTGAATACTCCCGCGACAGTGGAGTCCTCAATCTCGCCCTGAACCCTGACGTAACGGTTCGCAGCCGCGGCGTGATGGAAAAATGCACCATGTGCGTGCAACGGATCGAAGCTGGCCGGATTGCGTCACGCCGAAGTGGCGAGCGGATTTCAGATGGGCAGGTTCTCACTGCTTGCCAACAGTCTTGTCCGGCGCAAGCCATTACGTTTGGAGATCGCAATGATCATGAGAGCCTTGTAAGTCAGGCATGGCATGATCCCCGCGCGTATTTCGTACTGGAGGAACTTAACGTTCGACCGAGCGTCGGCTACTTGAGGCAGGTCAAGAACCGCCCGGGTGATGATCTTGGACCGCAATCGGAGGCAAGTCATGACTGAGCCGACTTATGATCAACCTCCCCTCGTCACAGGTGACAAATCGCTGGATGATGTCACCCGCGACATCTGTGCTCCCATGGAGCGCAAACCGACGGGGTTGTGGTGGGCGGCGTTTATCGCATCATTTTCTGCGCTCGTTTTGGGGATTGTCGCGGTCTGGTATCAGCTTGTAACAGGAATTGGAACGTGGGGGCTCAACAAGACGGTCGGCTGGGGCTTCGATATCACCAACTTTGTCTTTTGGGTCGGAATTGGTCACGCTGGAACACTGATTTCTGCGGTGCTGTTTTTGTTCCGTCAAAAGTGGCGAACCGCTGTGAATCGCTCCGCGGAAGCCATGACGCTATTTGCGGTGATTTGCGCAGGGGTCTTCCCACTGATCCACATGGGGCGAACATGGCTCGCGTATTGGACGCTGCCTTATCCCAATGCGCGCGGTTCCCTATGGGTGAATTTCAAGTCGCCACTTTTGTGGGACGTCTTTGCGATTTCGACCTACCTGCTAGTTTCCGCTGTATTCTGGTATGTCGGTCTCATCCCAGACTTGGCGACCATCCGCGACCGATCAACGAACAAATGGCGAAAGCGTTGCGCGAGATTCCTGTCGCTGGGCTGGAACGGCTCCGCGCGCACGTGGCATCGCTATGAAACGGTCTACATGCTGCTAGCTGGTTTGGCCACGCCCTTGGTGTTTTCCGTGCATACCATCGTCAGCATGGACTTTGCCACCTCCGTCATTCCAGGCTGGCACACAACGATCTTCCCACCATACTTTGTCGCCGGTGCGATCTTCAGTGGGCTGGCGATGGTGCTGACCCTGGCAATCATCGCACGCAAGACGATGCGATTGGAAGATTACATCACAAAAACGCACATCGAACGAATGTGCAAATTGATGCTGAGCATGGGATGCATCGTTGGCTTGGCATATGCCACAGAGTTCTTTACGGCGTTCTACAGCGGCAACGGTTACGAGCAATTTGTCTTTCTCAATCGCGCGCTTGGACCATTCGCCGTAGCCTATTGGATCATGGTCAGCTGTAATGTCTTCGTCCCTCAACTCTTGTGGATCAAGGGCGTACGACGAAATCTCGCAGCTGTGTTCGCTATTGCTATCGCCGTGAATGTGGGCATGTGGTTTGAGCGATTTGTCATCATTGTTACGAGCCTGCACCGTGACTTCCTGCCCACAAGTTGGGCGGACTATGTTCCATCTCTCGTTGAGATCGCAACGTTCATCGGAAGTTTTGGGCTGTTCTTCACGTGCTTCCTTATCTTCTGTCGTATCGCCCCTTCAATCGCGATCGCAGAGGTCAAGGCCGCCGCGGAGTTGGGAAATCCGAAATTGCCGGTATCAGAGGAGCGTGCGGCATGAGAACTTCAGATCGTTCGCAGAATGTGTGCGTCAGCTTTGCAAGGGAATGTGACCTCTTGGCAGCAACACGAGCAGCCAAGAAAGACGGGCTGCCTGTCCTTGACGCACTCACACCGTATCCCGTGCATGGCATTGAAACAGCTTTCGGTTGGAAACCATCACGCCTGACCTGGGTGTGTTTCATCTGTGGAATTGTCGGCGCTTTGGGAATGTTGTGGTTTCAACATTGGTCCGCAGCAGTCTCCTGGCCGTTGGATGTCGGCGGTAAGCCTTGGAATTCTCTGCCATCGGATGTCCCCGTGGCTTTTGAAGCCGCCGTCTTGCTTGCGGCATTCGGCAGCGTCGCTGCACTGTTCATCGTATGTCGATTGCGTCCCGGCAAGTGTCTGGGAAGTCTGCCCCAGCGAGCGACGAATGATCGCTTTGTATTGATTTTTTCCGGAGACAGCCCGGGGGGCGGCCGGGCGAACATCGAAGCCGCAATGCAATCGTTTCATCCCGTGGAAATCCAAATGTTGCCTTAGGCGGGAAGAATGAAGGTTGACTCATGTGGAACCGAACAAACATCTTCCTGGCGGTGTGCCTGGCGATCGTACTCTCCGCCACTTTGTTTGGCCGCGTGGATTACTCGCACCGCAACGTGGAGTTCTTGCCGGAGATGAAGTACTCGCCGGCTTGGTCTTCTTTTGAGCCCAATCCCCAATTCGCGAACGGGCAAACTCTACAGCTGCAACCGGAAGGGACTCTGGCCCACGGGCAGGCCGTGTGGCATTACGCGGCGACACCGGAAGATGCGGCGCGTGCCGGTGAAGAAGTCATCAATCCCTATCAAGAAAAGATTGAAGCTGCTGAGACTAAAGCCGCAGGTCAGCAGGAAACATTGCAGATACTCATTGCCAGCCGCAATCGCCATTCTGAACAACAAGACAAAGCCGAATCAAACACGCCTTCCCAGTTGGAACAAACTGCTGGCGATACGCCTGAACCCGATCCGCTGACCCAAGCCCAAGAAGAGTTGTCAGATTCTGTCGTCCGCGGTGGGCAGATCTATCGCATTTCGTGCGTGTGTTGCCACGGTGCCGGCGGTGCTGGCGACGGCCTTGTCGCGCAACGCGGCTTTCCGCCGCCCCCGTCGCTCTTGACCGGAAAATCGCGCGAAATGAAAGACGGGCAGTTGTTCCACATTCTCACAAGCGGACAGGGGAGCATGACGTCCTTCGCGCCGCAACTGACGGTCGAGCAACGCTGGGATGTCATCAACTTCATTCGCGATTTGCAAAACGACGCCGGCAACCTAACTGCTCAGCCAGCCCCTCCTACGGCCAACGAAGCGCAGGCAGGCAACGAATAACCACTCGGAACTTCGCGGAGTCTCTTCCATGGAAAGAAACGACCCCTTCGACAAACCACGTGATGCGTTCGATGAATTGTCAGCCAAGATCAGCCACCCGGATTCGCCGGTCGGAATCGACGCACTATATACACACGTGATCATCATTGACTACTTGCAGCAAATCTCAAAGAGGCTGACGGCCATCGAAGAACAGTTGGAAAACCAGCGTTGAGCCTTGCCAGAGCATCTTCTTTAGAACAGGGATGCGAAAGCTACCAGGAATGGACAACCAACATGAACGACAATCCCCAGATCTCGCGCTCGTCACAACGTGTCCTGTGGGCCGGCTTGTCACTGGGGACCATTGCGTTGGTGATCGGCCTTATCGCAGATCCGCTGCGCGCGTGGAGCAGCTTGTTCGTAAATGCATACTTTTTGCTAACCACCTGCCTCGCCGGTGTTGCATTCCTGGCGCTGGCTGCTGTGTCCGGAGCACGGTGGCACCTCCCGTTCCGGCGAATCCCCGAGTTGTTGATCGCTACGGTCCCCATAGCTGCATGCGTCATGCTGGTAGTGATCGCGTGGCGTTTCATCCAACTGATGGGCGACCACTCGCAGACCGCACACGCGGCCAGCTTCTGGTTCAAAGAAGCCTGGCTCGAACCAAAATTCTGGTTGATTCGGGGCGTCGTTTGCCTTGCCGTCTGGACGTTGCTCGCGCTGGTGATGGTGC
Organism: uncultured Planctomycetales bacterium; assembly: GCA_937982665.1. Classification (GTDB taxonomy): domain Bacteria; phylum Planctomycetota; class Planctomycetia; order Pirellulales; family S012-138; genus CALJLD01. The sequence goes on along the minus strand of CALJLD010000030.1, from coordinate 27,359 downwards.
GGCAAGGCCGCCGTGGCCCACAGCGTACAATCACAGGAGGTGAGAAAGCGCTGGCCGCAGTGACTCTTGGCGTATTGGCGATCACTATCACGGTCGCCGGCGTGGATTGGACAATGGCGCTGGAGCCAGAATGGTTTAGCACGATGTGGGGTGTGTACCAGTTCGCCGGAATGTTTCAGGCTGGCTTAGCAGGCATGATTCTCCTGGCGATACATTCCGCCGGGCGTAATGAGCAGTTTCAGGCAGTTTTTCAGACCAATCATCTGCACGACTTAGCAAGACTGCTGATCGGCTTCAGCTGCTTCTGGATGTATATCTGGTTCTGTCAGTACATGCTCATCTGGTATTCCAATATTCCAGAAGAAACTTCGTATTTCATGGAGCGTGCCCGCGGCGCTTGGGGTCCCGTCGTCATTGCCTCGTTGATCATGAACTGGGGGATTCCGTTCTTGGTCCTTCTTCCACGACCGGCCAAGAGGAGCGTTACGGTTATGAAACGCGTGGCGGTTGTCGTGTTGATTGGCCGCTGGCTTGATCTCTATGTCATGGTTTACCCATCAACTCAGGGGAAGACGCCAGCATTCGCATGGACCGAGGTTGCTGGCATCCTTTGCTTGCTCTGTGGAATGCCGCTTGCGATTAACTCTAGTCATCTGCGATGGAGAATTGTCCAGCATCGAACCTCGGACAGTCGAAACTCGCTGTCTCCGAACGTGCGACGACAGTCATCGGTTTGACTTCACCGGGCTGTCGGGGGCTGCATTCTGGCAAATGGTTTTTTATGTAAGGCGGCTTGAATGCAATCGCCCTGCAAGCTCGCACTTACTTCCCAGGTGTTTACGACCTGAGCATAGAAGTGGCGCTTAGGCGCTCAGGAGGGCGTGTCATTACGCTTTGCGAATTGTGGACGATGATCGGTTCGCACGGATCGCCTCTTTTCATGAAGTACGCGCTACAGAGTCCGACTGGAAACAACACCGCTCGGCAAGCGCGGCACTAGTCGGCGCTATGGGATAAAGAAGTCGCAGTCCCGCGAGGCGTGCGAATATTGGCAACCTAGCTGCCATCTTTGCGCCCAGGGGCATTTGAAGTGTCAACACGCTTTGCTTCCCCGACAGTATCGCCGCCGATCGTTGCCTTCAGCATAGTAACCTTGCCGGCTTCATCTCGTGTGAACTGCAGTTCAAACGGAGGCTGCTTCATGACGAAATGATCCTTCTTGACAACGCTCAATGGTGTCGCCGGCAGTCCGATCCCGCTCAGTTCGAGGTGATCTTCGACGAGTTCAATCGTTAGTTTCATTTGATCATCTTCGTAGTTCCCCGCATACTCGGCGAGCTCGTCGGCACTGAGTTCGGCAGGCTTTGGCGCGAGCGCCTCTGTATCGACTCCGTTTTGTATGAGCTTCTCGCGGACATCGGAATCCGCCGGGTTAAGTTCAAGGGCGCGTGTGTAGCATGCAATCATCTTCTCGTTGTCCCCGCGTTCTTCGTATTTTTCCGCCAGCGTGGCGTAGTGCATAGCTGAGGGTTTGAACTTCTCGACGTCGTGCTCCAAGACAGCCTGTGCTTCTTCAAGTCGATCATCGTCAGCTAACCGTTGAACAAGGTTGGCAAAGATTCTGGGAGGCGATGTGCGTGGTAGGCCGTAGCGTTTCTCGGCCCGGCGAAAGAATGTGTAGATTGCGTCCACACCGCCGGATTCATACAAGGACGTTGCATCCCTGAGCTGCCAATGTCGGAAGATATATTCGAGCCCTTGTCGCGTGCTACGGTAAGGCACGCTTGCGTGCGTTTCTTCTTCCATCACGCGCGAGGCCCATTCAAATCCGGATGGTTTTTGTTCTGTGAGTACGCCTTCCAGCTTTAGCATGCCGCCGCGCATGTCGCCGCCTTCGTTGCCCATCGTCATATAGAGTGTTTTCTCCAGCTTCTTGTTGTTGCTGAAGAACTCCTCGGCCTGTTCAACCAACAGCTGATCATCCCACCACAAACTTGGACTAATCGCCAGATATGCATCGAAGGTATCCGGCTCGTTCACGAGTGCGTGAATCGCAAACAGTCCACCGAACGAGTGTCCGATAAGCACGCGATAATCATGAGTTCGGTATTCCGAGTCGATGAACGGAAACAACTCCTCGCGAAAGAATTTGACAAAGTCATCGGCGCCACCCGCTTCAGACGCCATCGGGAACTCCTTGTCGCGCGTGGGTGGAGTCATGTCTCGGGTTCTTTTTGTGTTCCCCACCGCGACGACGATCATGTCCGGGATCATCTCGTTACGAGCAAGAAAACGGACGAGGCCCATCGTGTGTTGAAAGTGCCCCGGCCCATCAAGGACATACAGTACCGGATATGTTTCGTCGCTATCCTCGTAGCCGGACGGAAGCCCGATGTTCAACCGTCGTGTTTCATCCAGCAAAGTTGACTCAAAAGTACGCCAAGTGCCAATCGTGATCGGATCGCCGTCTTCTTGTGCGATTGCCGGAGTCGAGAAAAGAGTTCCGCCGAGGACTCCGGCGAACAGGATTGTGGTGACCAATGACTTGCGACTCAACATTACTTATTTCTCCAAGATTTCTTGCGGGCGACTCGTCGATCAAACACTTGAGGTGAAGTTACCTCAGCACATAATCCGACATTGCGAGCCATCGCGCCTCAAGCTTTTTCGGATTGCGTTTCTTTTTGCCTCGCGCTTGGAGAATATGACACATCGATAAACGCGAGTGGGATTGCACTGCGTACTGCTGGTATCCATGAGGCCCAGTCAGCAGCGCACCAAGGAACGTTTGCTGCCTACTTAGGCATTGGCACCTGGGGAGGAGGATTCACATTCCAAAGCCGGATGGTCTTGTCATAACTACACGTTGCGAATTGGCCGCCGTCATGCCTGAGGGCGATCCCTGTCACATTGTGCCTATGGCTGGACTGATTCCAGATCTCGGTTCCGCTAGCCAAGTCCCAAATCTTGATCGTATTGCCGACGCGTTTGCCGGGGGCCGGAAACGTAATGGCCGTTTCGCGGCTGACAGTTACCAGGTGCTTATTTCCAGGCAGGAAGACAGTCCCCGTCAGATGGTCGTCGTGCCCTGCCAAAGTCAAACGCGGCGAATTGGCGTTCGCGCTCAGAGCCGCGTCCCAAACTCGGGTGACCTTATCCCTTCCGGCCGAAGCCACCATGGAGCCGTCCGGACTGAATGCGACTGCGGCGACGCCGTCATCGCAAACGTGGAATGCGCCAATTCTCTCTTGCGAAGCGACGTCCCATAGCTTGGCGTTGCGGTTGCCAGCGGTCGCAAGCAACTCGTTATTCGGGCTGAACTGCACGGAGTAAATCTTCGTGTGATTCGTTTCAAACGTCGAGACAAACTGATCACCCTCAGTTTCATAAATGCTGATCGCAGATTGCCCGCGTTTGGTTGCATAAAGTTGGCCATCACCGCTCCAGGCGATTACTGGTTCTTTGAGGTCTTCCAACTTTTCCCAGGTCTCGGCATTCCATTGGTGGACTCCGCAGACGAGACGGCCGTCCGCGGAGAAGCCAACGGGGGATGGGTTCTGTTCCCGTGTGGATGCTTCAAATACCACAGAGCGGTCAGCAAGGTTCCAGACACGGATACCGCCGCCGAACTGAATGGACGCCAGCTTGCTCCCGTCGGGGCTATAGCAAACGCTTAGCACAAAGTGAGTGTGTCCCTCCAGCCTGATGGGCTCGTCTGTGATTGGAACATAGGGCCTTCCGCTGTCCGCTGGCTTGTTGTTGACGACGGGTGAACCATCGTCAGCCGCGGCAAGGGGCTCCTTTGTGATGGAGAAATATTCCTTGCCATCGCGCGAGAGGCTGACGATCTTGCTTTTGATGACCTTTCCTTCCTTGGATGCCTCGACAATGTGATTGCCCGTTTCAAACTGAAACTCGTTCTTCTTGCTGTCGACAATCGAAACACGCTCTCCATCAACAGTTACACTGATACCGGGATCATCGACAACGATGACGAGTGTGCCAGTTGGAGTCTTGACGCGCAGCACGTCTTGCAACATGGCGCGCAGTTGGGTCCATCCGGCAGCTTCTGATATGAAAATCACCAAGAGCAAAGCAGCTGCAGCCCCGAAGAGAGTCTGCAAAACCCGTCGGCGCGGGGGCGTAGCCGTATTCCGTTGCTGACTTGGAACGGCAACATCGCTTCCTATCGCGTCCAGTCGTTTGCAAATCTCTTCGGCCGTGGTTGGGCGATCAGCAGGATCCTTCGACATGAGTCGATTGATCAATGCCTCCAGCGATTCCGGCACTAGTTCTTGATGTTGGTTGATCCGTGCTGGGCTAGCCTCTCGAACTCGACGGAGTACCTCTGTTACCGAATCTCCTTCAAACGGCGCGCGACCCGTGCACATAGCGTACATGACGCAGCCGAGACTGAAGAAATCGGCACGCTGATCGACCTGTGTTCCTCGTGTTTGCTCCGGTGCCATAAATTGCGGCGTGCCTGCCACTTGACCGTCTCGCGGCACATGCGTCGACAGCTCTTGTGCCAGGCCGAAGTCAACAATCTTGGCCTTGCGTGCTGGATCAATCAGGACGTTGGATGGTTTGATGTCGCCGTGAATGACACCATGCCGATGTGCGGCCGCGAGCCCATCCGCAATTTGACGAGCAATGGCAACGACATCTGACGCAGGAAGGCGACCACAGCGTTTCAGCCGTTGTTGAATGTCCTCCCCATGGACATACTCCATCACAATGAACGGTGTCGCAGCTTCTTCAATAGAATGGACCGTGACGATGTTCGGATGGGAGATCTGAGCGGCCGATTGCGCTTCTTTCAGAAGACGACGGTGATGAGCTGCCTCCGCGACCATTGAAGGAAACAAGACCTTGATGGCAACAGTCCGCCGCAATTTCTTATCGCGGGCCTTTAAGACGATTCCCATTCCGCCGCGACCGATGACACCTTCGATTTCGTAATCGCTGAGTTCTCCCAGGAAGTCGGGAGTGTCGCCACGCTCAAGACAATTCAGCAATGACGCGATCGGCGAAGGATCGCGGTCTTTCTTGGTATCCAGACATTTGCCTATTGTTTCTTTGCTGGCCAAGGGAACAGGAGGCTCTTCCAGAAATCCCGCAGCCTGATCATGCGCAGCCAGTAATTCCTCAAGTTGCTTGCGGAGTTCCGGTGTTGGGCAACCCTGCTCAAGAAAGCTGCGTCGCTCGTCGCCATCGAGTGCAAGAGCGGCCTCAAAGATTTCTTCGACATTGGCCATGAATTCTGTCCGGGACTGCTCCGCATTGCTACAACGTGACCAGACGCCGCGGGCAAAGCATCGGCATCTGAATGTCTCAACAATGGTATGCGACATTGCTGGTCGGCGCGCCTCACCAATCGTTGAGTTTTTCCCGATTTCTTAGCAAATAGAGCTCTTTTGGACTCTAGCGGCTACCCTTCTGGATTCGCGCCGGGACTCCCATGCATTGCACGAAAGAGCCAGGCTTTCGCGAATGCCCAATAACGGACAGCCGTGGCGCGCGATACTCCCATCGCCAAGCCAGCGTCTTCCAATGTCAGACCGGCAAAATACCGCAAATCCACCAACTTGGCCTGATTGGGATATTCTTTCTTGAATCGCGTCAACGCTTCATCAAGCGCGAGCAGATCCACCGTTGATTCTTCATCCGCGGTTGAAACATCCGGCAGGGAAACGCGTCGAAACTCGCCACCGTGTCGGATGCGACTCTTCTTTCGGGCTCTCTCGACAAGAATCCGCCGCATTGCTTCTGCGGCAGCACTGAAGAAATGGCCACGAGAATCCCAGCGTTGCTGCTGGCTGACATCAACGAGGCGCAGGAAGGCCTCATGCACCAGCTCGGTGGCTTGGAATGAGTCACTCGAAGTCTTTTGGCGAATTTGCCGCGATGCGAGTTTGCGCAATTCCACGTAAACCACAGGCAGCAAATCTTCGCTGGCCTGCGTTTCACCCGCGCAAAGCAACGTCAGGATGCGACTCACTTCTTCCATTAGCACCCAGCATAGCAGCCGATCATGCGCGTTGTCACTTCGATATGCTCAGCGAATTTGTAGCGAACCTCGATGAGTGTGGCAGCTACGCCAAGTTCCTAGAGAAGGTCCGCGCCTGAAAATTTGAAAAGATATTGATTTTGCCTGAGGCGCGTTGAGCGCCTGCGTCGGATTGCCTTGTGACGCTTACTTCACCTGGCGACCCGAAAGCCCTCAAGGACCAACCATGTCCACTTCAACCGCAACCCCACGCCGATTTGAACTGTCCATCCCTCGACGCCTGGAGACGATCTCGCCGCAAGTCGCTGTCAACGACACAAGAGCTCGCCACCGCGACATGGCGATCAAAATCAATGCGCGCAACCGTTTCTGGAACCGTGTCACCGACGTCGTTTCGATCACATTTGCCGTCAGCGCTTTTGCCACCTTTGTCTTCTTAGGCGGCTGGATGATTTACGCAACAATCGCAGAAGTAAGCACCTGGAACCACTGTGATCTGCTCTCTGGCTTCGGCGTTGTCCGCTGATGGCGATCATCTTGTTGGGTTGATTCTTCGATGGCAACACCGTTCACCTCGCATCATCAGTGGCATGCCGCGGAAATGTAGACCGCGTTTATTGGCAGGTGCAATGGATGTGTCGTGGTTCGCAGCATGCAATCGCCTTTTTAGAGCAAGAGGAGGCCAACTGCGCAGGTGGGCGTGACCGGTCGCGTCCTGAGGTACGAACATGCTGGGCGTTACGAGCTGCGCCAACTATTCTCATTTCTGCTGAATAGCAGACAAGCGTGCTTCAAACCGAACCGACCTTGCAGGACGCATAACTTCCTTGCCGGACCGTAGGAATCGAAAAAAATGAGCAATCGCCGGCGGCGTTGGAGACAACGATGCCGACGACTCTTGAACCAATCGTTACGAAATACCTTTGCTCCAATAGCCCAGCCCAGCGAACCGAAGAGGAATATGCCACGACCATTCGCAAATGGTCGCGCTGGAATCGCGCGATTCCACTTGAGCGTCTCGTCAGAAAAGAGATCCGCGAGTTCCTAGATTGGGTCTACCAAGATGCGTTGACGCGGAATGGCAGCACTCCAGCACGTACAATGAACAAGGCGCGTTCCGACCTGAGAGCCGTTCTGTCTTGGGCTTGGGAGCATGACTTCGTCGATGCTCTGCCGCGGTTTCCCAGACGCAAGCCACAAAGGGACATTGCCGGAAAGCACTATCTAACGAAGTCTGAGCTCAATGCGCTGTGTTTCGCGACACATCGCATGAAGCGGCCTCGAGGTTGGAAGGAAAGTTCGGCGGTCGGGCGTTACTGGCGAGCTGCACTGGTGTTCTTCTTCAACTACGGCGTCGACACCGGAACCGTTTGGGGCACGTTGCCATTTCATGAACCAATCTGCTGGCGACATATCTCGTGGGGCCGTCAGTCACCTGACCATGAGCTCAAAGAGCCATCACCTTGGGGTTGGCTCTATTATCGACGAGTGAAAACTGGGAAGGCATTCTGGAGGCCGATGAATCGCACGGTCCGGGCTCACTTGAAGATTCTGCGACCCAATGAACCAAACGCTGATTCTGCTGTCTTCCTTGGCGGGAGTAGTCGCCCCAACTTTCGATTCCGACAACTTTGCGAACTCGCAGACGTGGCTCCGAAACGCGATATCGAGAGCGGGGAGGAACGCCCCTGGGTCTTGAAGGACCTACGTAAAACGTGCGCGACGTACTATGACGAGCATATGCCGGAATCATCGGTTGAGATCCTTGGTCACTCTGCCCCAGGGATCACATACCGACACTATGCACATCGCGCTCCGTTGGCGTTCAGAGCGATTCTCAGCCTGCCGCAGCCATCAGCTTTCACAACGTTGGCCCGCGGCTTTGAAGGGAGGAATTCGCTTCTTGGTCCCCGGAAGCGTGAGTACCAGCAATCCGTTTGCTTCCAGTGCCAGGCCGATCCATGCGACTGCCGAGGATTCACTCGTTTTTTGCGTCCCATCCCCGACTCATCAAGAAGTTGACTGGGCACTAAGTGGAGCGATACTGGACCGCTACACGCCACGCTCACTCCATTGGATTCCCGCGATGCGATGCCAATCCCCCATCCCTGCAGCTCACGACTCAGCCAAGAAGATGAGACGTTTGCGACACAGAACAGTCACGCTGACATTCGTGTGGGCATTCGCAACTGTGTCACTAAATGCCGATATTCACGCGCAGGATGAATCTCAGCGCGGCGTACCAAACATCGTTGTCATCTTTACCGACGACCAAGGTTACGGCGATCTCAGCAGCTACGGCGCAACGGACTTCAAGACGCCGCGGATTGATAGCCTTGCCGAGGAAGGCACCCGCTTCACCAGTTTCTATGCGCAGGTTGTTTGTGGACCGTCGCGTTCCGCGCTGTTGACGGGGCGTTATCCCGTCCGCAGTTTGGGGTGGTCCATGCCGGCTTCGGAGATCACCGTCGCTGAGTTGTTGCAAGAAGCCGGTTACGCCACAGCGTGCATCGGCAAGTGGGACGTTTCCAACCGCGCGGCGATTGTGGAACGCATGCCCAACGCAAAAGGCTTCGACTACTACTACGGGACGTTGGGCGCCAATGACAACGGGCGAGTTCTCCTGCATGAGAACAACCAGCGCATTGGCCCAACCGACGACATGGCCAGCCTGACGCGGATCTATACGGACAAGAGCATCGAGTTCTTGCAGCAACACAAGGACGAACCCTTCTTCCTGTATCTTGCTCACACCATGGTGCACTCCGTGATTGATGCTTCGGACGAATTTCGAGGCACGTCAGACGGTGGGCTCTACGGCGACACCATGCAAGAGTTGGACTTTCACACCGGGCGGTTGCTTGATGCAATTGATGCACTCGGACTTCGCGACTACACGCTTCTGATCTTCACAACGGACAACGGGCCTTGGAGCAACTTTCAGGAAACACTTCGCAAGAATCATGACGGGCAGCTCGCCTGGGGCTCGTCCGGTCCACTGCGTGCGGCGAAAGGCTCAACCTACGAAGGCGGATTGCGCGTGCCCTGCATCGCGCGCTGGCCAGGGCATGTTCCGGCCAACACTGAGAGCGACGCCATCTTCGGCACAATTGACTTCCTGCCGACTTTCGCCGCGCTGGCCGGTAGTGCGGTGCCGGATGATCGTATCATTGACGGCGTGGATCAGACGGACCTGCTGCTGGGCAAAAGCCAAGCCGGTGCTCGCGACAACTATCTCTATTTCTGCAAAGGCGAACTGCACGCCGTGCGGGTTGGTCCTTGGAAGATGATCTTGCCGGACCGCAAGAAGTTCTACGGCTACGTCAAAGACAAGGGCACCGCTAGTCTTGAGTTGTACAACTTGGAGGAAGACATCGGCGAAGAACACGACGTGGCCGCTGCGCACCCTGAGATTTGCAAAGAGTTGCAGGAGTTTGCGAAGTCGATTCCCTTGCCGACAGAACCATATGACGATCGGATTCGCATTCCGCGGCAAGGCAACTAGTGCATTGCCATAGTTCGATTTTGGTGCCACTTCAGGCTCGCCCGCTTGTCCAGCAGTGCCTAGGCGTTAAGTCAATGCGAATCGAAATCATTAGCTGTGACGCAGTACCAGGATGACTTGCAGCATTGCGTCCCAACGCACCGCAAAAGCCCCGGCTAGGCCCCGCAGCGGCGTTTTGTTCTAATGGCGTTTTGCTCATTCAAACGCCCCAGTAGAGAATTCGTGTTGCGCGCCTGCCATGTCTGCGGAAACCTGGACAATTGGCCGGCTGTTGAACTGGACGAAGGAATATCTCGCCAAGCACGGGTCTGATTCGCCCCGACTCGACGCGGAAGTTCTTTTGGCGCATGTCCGCGGCTGTGAGCGAATCTCGCTCTACACGGCTTTTGACGAGCCAGCCAGCGAAGAGGTCAAGACGGCCTTCCGCGCGTTGGTCAAACGCAGAGCAGAGGGAGCGCCGGTCGCCTATCTCGTTGGGCAGCGCGAGTTCTTCTCGTTGCCGTTTCGCGTGACGCCGGCCGTGTTGATTCCGCGCCCTGAGACGGAGTTTGTCGTGTTGGCGATGCTTGATCGCGCCAAGACCATCACCACATCACCTTTGCGAATTGCGGACGTTGGCACGGGAAGCGGAGTGTTGGCCATTTGCGCAGCCAAACAACTACCGCAGGCCGAGATCACAGCAATCGAACAAAGCGCCGAAGCGCTGGTTGTTGCTCAGGAGAATGCCGAGGCGTTGGGCGTTTCCCCGCGAATCAACTTTGTTGAAAGCGACTTGTTCGCCAACGTGCCGAAGGATGTGCAGTTCCAGCTGATCGTCTCCAATCCGCCGTACATCAAAACCGGCGAGGCCGAATCATTGCCGCGGGATGTCCGCCAATACGAGCCCGCGGCCGCACTGTTCGCTGGCGAAACCGGGACCGAAGTCATCGACCGTCTTGTCGCTCAGGCGCAGTCACGGTTGGTAACAGGTGGGGTGCTGATCTGTGAGATCAGTCCGCAATTGCGCCCTCAGATTGAGCAATTGTTCGCAAACAACTCCGCTTGGCGCGGTCTGAAGTTCCACAAAGATCTGGCTGGGCTGGATCGGGCTTTCGAAGTCGAAAGAACAGCTGAAACCCCGAGCGAACCGCAACTTGGAGCTCTTCAAGAGAAATAGCCTTCGCAGCCTTGCGCATCGAATGAACTCGTCAGACTCCCCTGTAACAAGAGGAGGCAGAATTCGATGTTCTTGGATTCGGCCAATGTAAGAGCTTTGCGAAGCAGCTCAAGTTCCAAGGTGACAGACTCAGGAATCTCGAAGCCTCCTTCACCTATGTGAAGGAGACGAAGGATCGCATCAACGGTTTTCAAACCCTGCGCCGGGTGATACCAAGTTACCTCTTCACCACACATGTCATTGGGGAATCCGAATTCCGATAACGCTGATACCTTGTTGTTTTCTGCAATTCGATCGAGTTGCGTACAATACCGTGCCAATGCGCGACCTGACCAAAGCGTGCGAAGTCCCCCAACTTCTCGGCGAAAATATGGGACGATTTGAACATTCCGCCAAATGTCAACTATACCAGTTACCTCGCTGTAAAGGCTAAGCAAGAACAAGGCACCACAGAACGCGGCCAGCAAAGGCGACCAGTCATCGAACACTGCACCAAAGAATGTAGCCAACGCAAACCCACCGGTTATTCCCAAAACGAAAAGACACACTAGTAATGAACGTAAGACCACACGGCGATGACGCTTTGGGTATCGCACGCTTGCACCTTAGATTTGATTCGATATCGCGGGAATTGACTGTTTGTTAGCATCCATGGCCTTCTACCGGCGAAACGGTCTCCTATTCATTGACAATATCATAGGCTGCCTTCGCTGCTACAATATCGCTACTAATCTTGTAAGTTTGATCAGCAGCCACCAGGCGGCGCTCGTCGGCCCGGTCCACTTGGCCATATGATGCTGAGCCTCTCCGGAAGACACGGGAACGCTGACATTGTCCTTCGCGGTTGCCAGCAATGCTTGCCCGGGAGGTTGCCGTTTGCCTCGTTTGACTTGTCTAGCCTCGGTTTTCGCCAACATGCTAAACTGAAGCCGTAGTCGAGAACTCCACTTTTCGCCAAGTCGTATGCCGACGATTATCGCCTGTCCGCACTGCCAACAGGATGTCGCCCTGCCATCCCGCGTGGAAGGTGCGCTCCTTTGTCCTCACTGTGATGGCGAGTTTCTCTTCGCCGCCAGCGCGAATGCAAGGCCTGCACCCAACGGCGACGTCCCATTTGCGCCGTCCACTGTTGAAGTCAGTCCGGATGCCGTGACCGATGCGCAGGACAATGAAGCTCCGATCGCACAAGCAGCTCCGATCAGTAATGATCCCGGCGCCAGTGCCCCGCCAGTAGCTCCGTTGCATCATCAACTCGCTGACGAGTTCGATGACGAAGCCACGGCGTCGCCTGTCCAACTCAGTCAGCCGACAAGCTGGCCAGCACAACAAGACACCATTCCGCAGAACCAAACTCCGCAGAACTCTGCGCCGCACAATCCTGGGCAAGGCCTCGCAATCGAAACCGATGCGCCCGCCAGCCCGCGCAGCCGCGCTGTCGCCAACCGCTCGCGGAGAAGAAAGAGCCCCGCAGGCCAGTTGCTGGGTGTTGTCGGCGGCGGCGTGCTGGGTTTAGCGATTGGTTATTACTTGTTGAATTATTTCGGCGGGCCTCAGTTCAACTTCTTGAACTTGCAACTGCCTGGCATCAATCATCAGCAACCCAAGGATGACGAGGAACAAAGCTCGAACAGCGGAACAAGATCGCGGGACGACGACGCGGGCACAACTAACAAAACAGCTTCGCGAGATAACGGCGAGAGAGATCGCTCCGCCGATTCGGCTGATCAACCGCCACCGCGCTTTTTTACGCCGCCGGTGTTCAGTGCCAGCGATCTGCAAAAGGCGCTCGCCACGGCCAGTCGTCAGATGGAGTGTCAGGACTGCAACCTGACAGGCACAGTCACGCAGCGAGTGTTCGGCGGCGCGGACAACGGCAACCGCGTGACAATCCCTTGTCCCACCTGCGCCGGCAACCCGCGCGCCCACATCGGCCAAGACAACTATCCCGCACTCTGCGATTTGGCGCGCACAGTCACCTGGGTGAACGGTCAGGACCCTTCCGCCCGAGGAATTGAAGAAGCACTCAGGGCGTTCTTGCTCAAGGTCGCCAAGACTGCGGAAATGCGGGGCAAGCTCAACCAGTTGGCGAAGGATCGCCTGACGCCTGGCTATTCTCAAGCGAATGCCAACAACAGCACCGACACTACCAACGGCGCCGGCATTCTTCTCGTCGGCGAAATCACGGGGCATCGCCAAGATGGGAAGTACTTCCTCACGCAGCTTAACCTGCATTCGGCGGATGCCACGCCGCTTGGGCAAATCACCGTGGCGAGTTCCGCTCAGGCCCCCGGTTTGCTTGGGGAGTCCTTGCTCGTCGCAGGCGCTGTGCTGCACAACCCTCGCACCGCCTTGAACAACTACGGCGGAAACGAAGCCATCATCGTCTGGGGCGGCTTCCCGCTAGTTGTGCGGTAGCGGCGACCTCGACTGTGCATTGCCCCATTCATCCCCCAGTTTGGGCACATTCGTCACCAGCTGAAGAACTGCGCCAGGCTGTGAGTGTGGTCTCAAAATGCCCAGCGGGTTTCGAGCCCCGTTTTCGGCGTTTGAGTCCTGCACTCAGAGACTAAATTTCTGCGAAGTATCCAAATCGCCCAGATTTGTGTCCGTTTTTTTGGCTCAAACCTGATGTGACAGCACGCGGCCAATTCTCGCGTCACGGTACTGTGTTTGCGCAACCACTTTGCCAGTATGCGTTTAATTGACCGTCAAAAACCAAGTGCTACGATGGCGTATCGTTCTTTTGTAACGATTCTCGCTGGATGTCGCTCTGTAGACACAACACGCGGATGAATACGCATCCTTGAATTCTCTCAGCGAATGGGAACCTTGCGGAGTCAAGCAATGAAGATGTTTTCCAGGCTCGCGGCTATCGCGATTGTCGGCTCGTTGGCATTTACTTTCGCTGGCAACACGTGTTCTGCCCAGGACGATCAGGAACTGGCCACGCAAGCCTATGCGTTCTTGAAGAACAATTGCAGCCGATGCCATGGGGCCGAATATGCCGAAGGCTTTCAGGTTCTCAACGAAGATCAGCTCAAGGCCGAAATCGACGGCGCCCCTGGCTATATTGTGCCGGGATCGCCGGAGAAGTCTTATCTCTTCCAACGTGTTTCCGAAGGCAGCATGCCGCCAGAAGGCGTGACCGAACGCCCGAGCGAGGCGGACATTGATTTGATCCGCCGCTGGATTGAAGCCGGTGCTCCGTTCCCCGCCAGTCCGGATGGACCGCGCGAGGTCATTGATGAAATCGAAGTTCTGCGACAGATTCGCACGCACCTGCAGAACTTGAATTCTTCGGATCGCCCCCATCAGCGGTACTTCAGCCTGCACCATTTGCACAACAACCCCACCGTTACGGAAGAAGATCTTCGCGTTTATCGCGCTGCTTTCGTCAAGTTGATCAACAGCCTGACTCGCCGCAGCGCGATCATCACGCCTGAGCTGATTGACGCCCCGGAAGACAATCAATTCACCGGAACAATCTTTGTCCTTGACCTGCGAACTGTAGGCTGGGAACTGAATGATTGGCGAAGTGTCTTGGTGAACTACCCCTATGGCATTTCGTGGAATGACCAGCGGCTTGAGATCTCGCGCGATATTGACACACTGATCGGCGAGTTTGTTTCGGACGGGATTCCCTACATTCGCGCGGACTGGTTTGTGTTCAACGCTTCGCGCCCGCCACACTATCACCGGCTGTTGGAATTGCCGGAAACCGTCGAAGAATTGGAAGAAACGCTCGGCGTGACCATGATCGCCGACTTCAACAGTAACCAGATGCGACGAGCCGGATTTGCCGGCAGCGGCGTTTCGCACAGCAATCGCCTGGTTGATCGTCATGTGGGCCGCAACACGCGCTATTACTACCGCAGCTACGACTTTGGCAAATCGTTTGGCCGCGGTGTGCTGTTCCGCTTCCCACTGGGACCGCAGTTTGATGGCAACGAGTTTGATCGCTTTGCTTTTCAGCACGATGGCGGCGAAGTCATCTGGGCCTTGCCCAACGGTTTTCAGGCGTACTACATCTGCGATGGCGAAGGAAATCGACTGGACACCGCTCCGGTAGAAGTCGTCCGCGACCTGACCGAAATCGGCGGCAGCCCCATCGTTGTCAACGGAGTTTCCTGCATGGGGTGCCATCGAGTGGGAGTGAATCCCTACAGTGACGCCGTCAAAGGCACATTGGCCGTGACTGGCGATGCCAAACAAAAAGTGGAAGACCTATATGTGGACAAGGAAGACTCGGACGAATTCATCGCCCGAGACCGGCAACGGTTTGCCCAAGCGATGGCCGAAGCCGTAGTGCCATACTTGTTCAAGAATGGCAAGATTGAGGGCAACCTGGTCAACGCAATTGACAAGGTCCCTGAGCCCATCAATGAGATTGTCCGCAAATATCAACGGGAAATGACCATTGAGGAAGCTGCCCGAGAACTTGGCCTGAAGAATGCCAGCGATTTGAAATCCGCCATCACGATCAGCCAGCCGTTGAATCAATTGGGTTTGGGGGCTTTCGCCGTGCCAATTGAAGAAGGGCAAGATGAGCGGATTCGCACGATTCCTCGCCAGATGTGGGACACGCTGGAAGAATCCTCGGCGTCTGTTTATCAGCGAGCAGCGCAAATCCTGGGAATCGGCAATGCAAAACAGCCTGTTCCCCCTTCAAACTAGATTCACGGTTCATCAGGAAAGGGAACCCAAGCCGAGCGGATTTTTTTTAGAATTGGCTGTCCGCTTGCACGACGGATATCGGATGTCCACCCATCGGGGGAGTTACGAGACACCAGAAACAACCGGAAGTCAGCCCAACAGGGGACCTTAGGCATGAGCACGAAACTGACCCACCGCACCGCGAAACGCACAATTGCCTGCGTGGCCACGCTGGCACTGGCCTGCGGATTGGCGATTCCCGTCACAGCTCAGGACGGCGCGCCGCCACAAGACGCTCCTCAGCAAAACCCTGCCGATGCACAGGCCGCAGGTAAGTTGGACTCGGCCATTGGCTCTTTGGCCGCGGACATTATGAAGTACATGGCTGCGGATCAAGCCGCGGGGAAGAGCATCGTCTTGGAGACCTTCAAGGGGCCGAATCAAACAATCAGCGCCCGAGTCGCGCAGTTGCTTCGCAAAGAGTTTGAAGACGAGGACTACAACATCGTTCCCGGTGGAGCGTACACCGTTGGTGGACGATTTCGAACGGGAAGCCGCGATGGAACGTCTGTCGCCCGTTTCAACGTGGAATTGCTGAACCGTGACGGCACACGAATGCAGGAATTCCAACAGGAAGTCACAGACCTGCGCGATGGCATTACGTTGCTTTCTCCAACATTCGATGCTTCTCGAAAAGAGGGCGAAGCAGCAGCAACGCAGGGCGAGATTCGCGACATCATTAAGGATGCCGTCGAGAGCCCCCAAGTTATCGCAACCGGATCGGTCATCAAGGCCAGCCCGAGCAGTCCCTACGCGATTGAGATCATGGTCAAGGACCCACAAGGATTTGTGCCAGCGCCTGCTGACGCTACCGGTGGTATTGCCCAATGCGATGTCAAAGTCGAACAGGAATTTGGCATCCGCATCCGCAACAACACGAGCGATTGGGTAGGAGCACAGATCACCTTGGACGGCATCAACATGTATGCGTTCAGTCAGAACGCCGCTTGGAAGAGCTTGGGCTACATGTGCATCCCACCGAACAGCAGCCCCATCATCAAGGGTTGGCATGAAAACGGCGACGACAGCCTCTTGTTCAAGGTCACTGATTACGGCAGCAGCGCTGCTGCCCAACTAGGTGTGGTCGAAGGCGTCGGAACCATTACCGTGACGTTCTTCCATTGCGAACAGCCGAAATCCGGCGAGAATCCCGGACCTCAGCCCAACGCCAGCGATCAGGGCGCAATTGGCTTTGGTACAAGAAACCAAATGGTGTACAGGTCGGCTCCGGTTGTTGCTGATACCCAACAGATCGTAGGTGCCGTGAGCGTCAAATACGCCCGACCGATTCAGCCGCTCGATCTGCCGGATGGAGAATAGCCAAACACAACAGCCTGCTGTTAACTTCACACATCGTGAGCAAACAACAATTTTCCGCACGAATCTGAAAACCACAGCAGCGCTTTGACAGTTAATGAGTTGGAATGACAGCGGCAACATGGCGAATTCGCCTGCGGTTGCAAACGAGGCAACAAAGAGGGGAAGTTGAAAGTGGGCAGTGACTGAAGGAGTAGTTGCAACAAGGGGCAGACAAAAGGGAAAGGGGCAGAAAAAGGGGTAGTGAGGATTTTTTGTCAGAAGGAATGATCCCGGGTACAACCCGCAGCAAAGTTCTGTTTTTTCAAGGAGAAGTCATGAAGTTCTGGAAGCTGTTCGCTTTGGCCCCGTTGGCCGCGGCCGTGTTGTTTGTCAGCGGCTCCACGGCTCCGCAAGAAGCCCAAGCGAAGAACACCCTGCAATATGGCCGGCAATACTACGCTGGCTGGTCAGGAAACTACTATCAGACTCGCGGTTACTACTATCGCTACTACTACTACAAGCCCTACGCGACTTACACCGGCTACAAGCATCACTACTGCATCTACTATCCGAAGCGACCGCGTTACGTGTACTACTACAACCCGGTTCGCCGACGTTACTGGGGTCGTTATGACATCGAAGCCAAGGGCTACTCGCTCCTGGCCGAAGCTGACCAAAAGGAAAAGCTGACCGACATCCCCGAAGACGCCTTCCCCACGCCTGGCAGCATGCCGGCCATCCCGGAATCCAACGAAGGTGACGGCACCATCGACGTTCCGCCGGTTGATGACCTGCCGCAAGTGGACGGTTAATCGGATCGCCAGTTAAGCTGGCCTTTGCGAACGAAATCAAACGCGGTGTGCTCCGGCGCACCGCGTTTTTTCTTTGTGCCGCCGGATGTTCGGCAGTGAGCAAACCTCGGTTGGCACGCGCCGGAATCAGGCTGCTTGCCGCCATCGTTGGCAGGCCGAATCTTTGCGAGAGTGCTCTTTCCGCACATGTTTTCTTCGCAATCTTGCCGCCATTCGTGTCGAGCCATTCGACACGCCCGTCGCCAAAACCGCCTTGGATTTGGGATTGGCCAGGGGTCGTTCCTTGTGTCTGGCGTTGCGGCGTGCAAGAATTATGACTTGCAAGAAAAGCGGTCAGGCCAAAGATTGGCCGCCATGGGTTCTCCCGCGTATCAGGCTGTTCTCGAGGAGTTGTACGAAAGCTATGAAAGTGGTTCCATTGGGAGACAACGTTATCGTCAAGCGGCTGGATGCCGAAGAGAAGACCGCCGGCGGGATTGTGCTCCCCGACTCGGCTCAGCAAAAACCCCAGGAAGGCCGCGTGTTGGCCGTTGGTGATGGGCATCAACTGCCAGATGGCTCTCGGGTCAAGCTTGCCGTGCAAGAGGGAGATCGAGTGGTCTTTCGCTCCTACGCCGGGAACGAAGTCGGTTTTGATGGCGAGGACCTTTTGATCCTCTCCGAGGATGACATCCTGGCCGTGGTGAAGTAGCCGCTGGCGAGCCAAATATCGCGCAAGACCAGCCGCTGCAGGGACTTCTTGCTCCGCTCGGCCGCCCGTCCGGTATTCGGTGCCGCCATGCGCAACAATCAGGGCGACCGCTGACGCACAGCTGGCATTCGTCGCCAAACTCGTGCATACGGGTTTCGCCCCACTCATTGGACTCGCGCCCTGCGGCAAACCTCGCCGCAGTGAGATTCTGGCCCCGTCGTGTCCGCGTCTCGCGGCGGTTCGCGTGTTACAATTAGGGTCGGGTACAATAGTGCGACAAGAAATCGGCGATTCTGGTTGCCGAGAAGACCCTGCCCGCCGGAAGGCTTTCGTTGGTGACATCTTGGCAGGCAATGATGAAACCGCCATTGAAGGCTCTCTGGACGCCGCGGCATTAGATTTGCGGCGAATATTGGCCGACCCAAACTCCGCTGAAAGAAATCTCGCCCTAAGAAGCGAATAGCGAATCAATTTGAAGAGGAATCGATCATGAGATCTTTCGCCGTTTTCGTCTGCAGCTTGTTCATCCTTTCCGTCGCGTGCGCGCCGGCTGTTGCGCAGCAAGACCGCCAAGAGCAAGGTCGGGACGGCGTTTCGGTTCGCGATCAGGTCGATGTCAATCGTGTCGTGAATTCCGGGATCGAGTTCTTGCTCGCTCAACAAGCGGATGATGGCTCTTGGGCAAAAGAACAAGGTCCAGCTCTGACGGCGATCTCGCTCTCCGCCTTGTTGCGGAATGGCCGCACAACAAACGATCCAGCGGTCGCTAAAGGGCTGGCGTATCTGGAAGGCTTCGTCCAGGAAGATGGCGGCGTTTACTCGCAAGGCTCCACGCACCGCAACTATGAAACCTGCCTTTCCATGCTGTGCTTCACCCAGGCAAACCAAAGCGGAAAGTATGACGAGCTGATTGCCGGAATGGACAAGTTCATCCGCGGCTTGCAATGGGACGAATCCGAAGGCGTCAAGCCGTCGGAGTTTTCCTTCGGCGGAGCAGGCTACGGTAGCCACTCGCGGCCGGACTTGTCCAACACTCAGTACTGTATGGAAGCATTGAAAGCCGCCGGCGCTGGCGAGGATGATCCCGCCATTCAACGCGCCCTGGCATTCGTCTCCCGCACACAAAACCTCGAATCTGAACACAACACCACCCCGTTTTCCGCCAAGATCAATGATGGCGGTTTCTATTACACGCCTGCCGCTGGCGGCACCAGCCAGGTCGATTCCGAATTGGGCGACACCGGACCCAACGGCGGACTCCGCAGTTATGGCTCCATGACTTACGCCGGGCTGAAGAGCATGATCTACGCCGGCGTTGCCAAGGATGATCCTCGAGTGAAAGCCGCAACCGAGTGGATTCGCCAGCACTACACGCTTGAAGAGAACCCTGGCATCGGTTCGGCCGGAACTTTCTATTACTACCAAACGTTCGCCAAAGCCCTGTCAGCCGTTGGCGACGACACGCTGAAGACAGCGGACGGCACAACGCACAACTGGCGCGAAGAACTGGCCAGTGAACTTGCCCGACGACAAAACCGTGACGGAAGTTGGGTCAACACGGCGAACCCTCGCTGGATGGAAGGCAATCCTGTTTTGGTCACCAGCTACGCGCTGCTGGCCTTGGCCGATTGCAAAGGTGCGAATTAATTCTCAGTTTGTTGTTCCGCCTGACTTCAGTGGCGCGCGGTCTCTCGCGCGGCGACGCTCCTCGGCCGAGCCGCGCGAGTCTGACCTTTGTTCTGCCCATCATCGCGATTGGAAACACGAACAGGCTTACACCTTGACCGCTTCAATCACGCTTACCTCCGTTGCAGTGGGGACAATGCGCGAAAGCTCGAAGCCAGCCGCCGAGAACAAGGTCTGGTATTCCGCCTGAGTTCTTTCCCTTCCGCCGGGGATGAGCAGCATCACCAGGTCCAGCAGTTTGCCGCCAAAGGGTTCATTCCCCGGCGGGATCACGCTTTCCACCACCAAGAGTTTTCCGTCGGGCTTCATGGCGGTGTGGCAGTTGCGCAAAATTGTCAGCGACTTTTCATCGTCCCAGTCATGGATGATGTGCCGCATGAAGTAGGCATCCGCGCCGGCAGGAATCTCTTCA
Source organism: uncultured Planctomycetales bacterium (assembly GCA_937982665.1). Taxonomy (GTDB): domain Bacteria; phylum Planctomycetota; class Planctomycetia; order Pirellulales; family S012-138; genus CALJLD01. The sequence goes on along the minus strand of CALJLD010000030.1, from coordinate 7,075 downwards.
AAGAAACTCCCCGCGACAAACTGGCAGCGGTCAGCGATGCCAGCGGTGTTGACGTTTTGCTTCGCGCGTTCGATCACGTGCGGCAGGTCGAACAGAATGCCGCGCATGTTGGGATGCTTTTTGAGGATGTTTGTGATTTGCGATCCATTGCCTCCGCCGATATCGGCAATCACATTGACACCGGCGAAGTCATAAGCCGCGACAACTGCATCAGCTTCTCGCCCATGCACGCCTACCATCGCCGCGTCAAAAATCTGGGCTTTGTCAGGGTGTTTGCTCAGGTAATCAAAGACAGGCTCGCCAAAGACCTTCTCAAACGCCATGCCGCCGGTCTTGATGCTGTACTCGATCTCGCCCCAGGCTTTGAACTGCTCGTCACCGCTCATCAGTGCCAAGGCTCGCTTGGAACCAGGCACGTCACTTTGCAACGGCTCTGCCAACGGAGTGAGAGCAAACTGCCGTGGTTCGGTCTCGGCGAAGATGCCGACGCTGGCCAATGCTCTTAGCAGGCGATAGAGAGAATCCGCGTGAGTCTCCGTGGCGGTTGCAAGGAGCTCCGCGGACTTGGGTCCATCTTTCAGATGATCCGCAATCCCAAACTTGGCCGCGGCGTAAATCGCTTGCGAAATCCAATAGCCTGTGATCATGCGGTCCAGTTGCATTCGGCCGTCGGGATTGTTCATGGGGTGATCGCTTTTCGTCGTTTGAGTCCGTTTGAGTTGTGATTCTCGCTTCGAGTGCCATCCACTTTTGACCGAAGACAAGCGTTCCGTTGGGGTTGCGCGTTTTTGCCGCGGTTGCACAGTTGTCGTGCGAAACGATTTCGAGGGCGTTTGAACCTTTCCGCATGCGTCCGAAACATTTTCCGACGCGTGCGAAACCTTTCCCAGTGCTATGGAACCTTTCCGCTGGCGGCGGAAACCGTTTGCCTTTGAAGATGATAAGGGCTTGAGACCGTGTACGCTCGGACGATTCGCCCGATGCGAATTGGTTTTCCTTCTTTCTGGTGCTGTGTTTGCGTTCATTTGACGTTGATTGTGATTGCCTGTTGGTGTTCCTGGGTGAAAGTCTGGCCAACAGCACGGGTAGCAAGATGCCCGTGGCACACGTTCATTTGGGTGTTGTTGCGAGTGCGTTTTTGTTTCTGGTCTAATGTGCTGCAAATAGCACGGGTAGCAAGCTAACCCTGGCACCCGCGGCTTTCTTCTCTGTTGTCGAAGGTCACGTTCGCAGGAAATGTGCGCAGAGCCCAAGGCCAAAACTGGCGATTGGGGAATTTTCTTGAAACTTTTTTCCGCAAAGCGTTGCGGTGAAATTTGCGTCGGAAAGCATTTGCGGCGACCCATTCAGAGGCTTGCGGCGGAATGCCGCAGCTCAATAGGCGCCAGAAACAGACAGTGGCACGTTTGGCGGCAGGCGACGCTGCTGCGGCAACTTGCGGTGACACTGCCTGCTGGAAATACTAAAGGTGACACTGTAGTCGAACCAACGCACACAAGTTCGCGGCGCTGGCTGAACCTGTCGCGGACAACAACTTCTGTTCCCACTGGGGCAGCTCCATGAAGATCATTCCGGTTGGCATTGACCTGGGAACGACGTATTCCGCCACCGCTCGAATTAACGAGTCGGGGAAAAGCGAGATCGTTCCGAACTCCGACGGCGCACTGACGACGCCGAGCGTGGTGTTGTTTGAAGACAAGAATGTGATTGTTGGCCGTGAGGCCAAAAAAGTTTCGGTGGTAGCGCCGGACCGTGTGGCCATATGCGCCAAGCGTGACATGGGCAAGCCGGTCTACAGCAAGCCGATTCGCGGACAGTACATTCCGCCGGAAGTGATTCAATCGTACATCCTTCGCAAGCTGAAGAATGATCTGGGCAAGCGATTGCAGGGCGACTTTCAGCCAATCATCACTGTGCCTGCCTATTTTGATGAGCCACGACGCAAGGCGACTTATCAAGCAGGGCAGATGGCCGGGCTCAAAGTGCTGGACATTCTCAACGAGCCGACCGCGGCCGCGCTCGTCTTTGGCGAAGAACAGGGTTACCTGACTCGCTTTGGCGCGCCCAAGGAGCAGATGAATGTGATTGTCTATGACCTTGGCGGCGGCACATTTGACGTCACGCTGATCGACATGAAGCCTGGCGACCTGCGGACATTATGCACCGATGGTGATGTGCAGTTGGGCGGCTTTGATTGGGACATGCGAATCGTCGATCATCTTGCCGAGGAGTTTGTCAACCTACACAACTCCGATCCTCGCAAGAGCGCGGAAAGTTTGCAGCGTATGGTGGTGGCCGCCGAGGACGCCAAGCATACGCTTTCAACGCGGCAAAAAGTTCGCGTGCCGGTGACGCATGACAACAAATCGTTGGACGTGGAGATCACTCGCGAGAAGTTTGAAGAGATCACCGCCGATTTGCTTGAGCGCACCCGCTATACCACGCGACAACTCTTGGCCACCTCGGGCAAAACCTGGAAAGAGATTGATCGCATCTTGCTGACAGGCGGCTCCACACGGATGCCGATGGTGCAGCGGATGTTGAAAGAACTGTCTGGAATTGAGCCGGATCATTCCGTGAGTCCGGACGAGGCGGTTGCCCGCGGCGCGGCCATCTATGCCAACTACGTGTTGGCCAGCCGCAAGGAATCCGGACATGAGCCCACCTTTGATGTGACCAACGTCAACGCCCATAGCCTTGGCATTCAGGGGATCGATCCTCAAACCGGCCGCAAGCGGAATCGCATCTTGATACGTCGCAACACGCCGCTGCCGGCCAGGCAAACGGCCGATTGCGTGACCAAGGATGCCGGCCAGGTAAACGTGGTGGTGCAGGTGCTGGAAGGCGAGAGTCTGGATCCGGAGGAGTGCTCGGCGATTGGCCGCACCATGATTCGCGACTTGCCTGGCAATCTGCCCAAGGGCTGGCCGATTGAAGTGACCTACGAATATGGCGTCAACGGTCGATTGAACGTTGTCGCGAAAGTTCGCGGAACGGACAAAGAGACGTCTTTGGAGTTAGAGCGCGAAGACAGCATGTCCGACGACAAGATGAACAAGTGGCAAAAGGTTGTCGGTGATGAGGAAGCTGGCTTGGACGCCTTTGATTTGGCGGTCGCGAAAGATCTTAAAGCGAACACGCCGCCGCAACCTTCACCTGTTTCGCAAAGCCGCGCGCCCCAAAGTCCTGTTTCGCCGAGTCCCATCCCGCAGAGCCCAAACCCGCAACGTCCTAGCCCACAAAGCCCCATCCCGCAAAGCCCGGCTGGTGGGGGCATGCCGATGAGTCCTGGTCAGCCAGCCGCGCCCCAACAGCAGCCGGCTCCTCAACCTCGTCCCACGCAGCCAAACGTCCCGCCGCAGCCGGCTTCCGCACCCACGCCAACTCAACAGCCTTCTCAACCTGCGGGCGGTGGCTCAAGCGGGATTGCGTTTACTTGTCCGCATTGCCGCGGGACGTTTCGTGTCCCCCAGGCGTTTGCAGGGCGTCAGATCAACTGCCCAAAATGCAAAGGCGGTTTGATTGTGCCGCAATCCGCCAGCTAGTGGGCGATACGCTCAGAAAAGGCGCTTCTATCATTCAACGCGCGGACGGAGTTCCGGACCACGCGTTGGAGTCTTGGCTCACGACTTGTCATCGGAAACTGTCGTTTGGTGAGTTAGTTCCCAAAGAAGTCGAGGACGTTCCCCAGCGTGCTGGTTTCCGTGCGGTACATTTCCGTGAACATGCAGCGCGTGCAGGTGATTGTGGTGAACTTCTTGTTCTGCACGTTGAAGAACTTGGAAAGCCCTCCGCCAGTCGCGGCAAACTGACTGGTTTCGAACTCTTTGTTTCCGCACTTAGGGCATTGCCAGTTTTCGTGTCGCATTTTCTCCTGACCTTTGGTCAAAGTGAATGGTCACTCGGGCGAGTTGGTGATGGCTCGCCGTACAGACGAGTGTTCGACCCGCCGAGGTGGGTATTGCAAGAAATCGCCTCGGCAGATCGGGATTGCGAACGACAAATGGCAGTTGCCCTGATTATTGCGCGAAACTCCTAGAAGCAGCCTTCGCGCACTTGCCCTGGCTGTAATCCTTTCCGCAAGCCGACGACGTTCGTTGGATCGACGGCCTCGTTGTCTGGCAGCGGGTTCTGGCGTTTCTCTTCGCCAAGCTCGGCCACGCTCTTGAGGTTCGCCAACTTCGCCTGAGCATTCACGGCAGGGCTCTCGTCGTAGTAATCAAACCACGGCAGGCCGGCTTTGGTGTAGTCCTTGGCCTTGGGTGGTTTGGTCGGCGGACGCTTGCCGGTGATGCCTTGCCACATTTCGGTGTTGACCAGGTGCACAAAGCAGCGGCTGGCCGTCTGATGATCCCATTCGTGAAAGGCGAACTCATCGTCGTAGATCTCCTGCGACATCTGCCCTCCAGGCGCCAGGCCCATGGCAGATTCACAGCTGAGCGTGTCATCTTCCAGCGGCGCAGGAGCTGCCCTCATCATTCTCGCGCTGGCCGTTGCCCTCATTCGCACAATTGGGTAACGCCGCTCGAACGCTTCGCGCCGCATGGGAAAGACTTTGATCTGTAAGCCGCCATGTTCGGCCGTGCCGGTAATCTGCTCTTCGGCCGAATAGCCTGAGCCCAGCGGCATGGCGACAAACTGGCGAATCACGCCACGGCCAACACAATAGCCGTCCAGCCAAGGCTGTCGCGGAATGACCAGATAGTCTTGCGGCTTTTTGCGCAAAGCTTCGTTCCAGCTTTCGCCGGTCACTGCGTCAATCTTCCCGGCGGAGATCTTCACGGCAAACGGGTACGCCGCCTGACGTTTGGAAACATAGTGCGCGGAGAAGTTGATCCACAACGCTTCCGCCTGATACATCGGGAGCATCACGCCGCCGCGTTGCAGCCAGGACTGCGGGACATTGGCCGCAAAATCGTCGACGTGTTCCAGCGGAAAGCGTCCCAAGCCTGGCGGCAGCGGATAGGTCTGGTCATCGTCCGGAATCCGCAGCGTGCGCTGGAACTCGATGGACAACCGCGCGTCAGGGCTGATCTCCGGGAAGTGGAATTCCAGGGCGTTGCGTTTGAGCTCGATCATGTTTCGTACCTTTCTTCTGTGGGTCGATTCTACCGATTTCGCTTGCTATTGAGCGGAGCAGCCATGCACGCACGGCGGACACGCTCGCCCAATAATAGCGCGGCGTTACCAGTCGCCGTCGCGGACTTCGCGAACAACGCGGAGCACAGCGTGGTTGGGCATGTTCTTCATCTCGCGGATCAGTTGGGCGAACAACTTGGGCCGCTTGCGGATGATCCGCTGCAAATCGCTGGACACTTTGCCGGCCATGGCCAGCAGGACATCCGGGTCTTCGTCAAGTTCGCGGGCTAGGGCAGCAATGGTGGCTTCCGACGGCGGCGCCTCCTGCCCTCGCTCAACCTTGCTGAGATACGAAGGCTCCACGCCAATGCGGATCGCAAGCTTTCGCAGGGAAAAGTCGGCGGACTTTGCCTTCTTCTGCTCGCGGCACTTGCGGACATATTCTCCAAACTCAGCGGCCATATGTAGAGTATATACTACACACTACACGAGTCAAGTGCGAATTGTGAAGTGTTCCCTATGCAGGGCTGATCGAAAATCCACAAGTAACTTCGTCGTGGTTGCTCCAGCCTTGTATGCTGCTTGGGACCGCGGGATTGACGGAGCGCTGTAGCGCGGATGGCGTACTGAGCAGGTACAATCGCGGACTGTCGCACTTCGATCTCAATGCTCCGGGCAAACGCACACCATTTTTCGATCAATCGAGCTATGAAACACACGGCCGTCTTATGGCTGACTGTCTGGTTGGCCTCGGCAGCGAGTGGGCATATGCGAAACGGAAGTCAGCCGGGTGATACAAATTACGACGAAGCCAAGGTTCCGGATTATGTCCTGCCGCGGCTGTTGCCAGATGGCTTGTCCACGGAACAAGCTTTGGAGCTTTGGCGAACGTCGCGACGAGCTGAGATTTTGCGGTTGTTTGCGGACAACGTTTACGGAAACACGCCAACAACGGCGGTTGAGTTGAGCGCGAAGGTTGTTGAACAATCCGAAAGCGCTCTCAACGGCATGGCCGTGCGGCGGCAAGTTGCGCTGACGATTACGCCAGTGACTGACGCGGACCAGGCTGCGGCGCAATCGCTAACAATCAATGTCCTGATCTACACACCCAAGCGAGCGTCGGGTGCTTCGCCTGCGTTTGTGGGACTGAACTTCTACGGCAATCAAAGCGTGGAAGATGACCCCGCAATCATCATCTCTGATCGCTGGATGCGCAACACGGCGTCGAAAGGCATTGTCGACAATCGGGAGACAGAAGATTAGGGAGGCGCAAACACACATCGTTGGCCGGTCCAACTGTTGGTCGAGCGCGGGTATGGTCTTGTGACCGCGTATTACGGTGACATTGATCCCGATAAGCCGGACCCCGACCTGAGCGACGGTGCTCATCCTTTGTTCTACAAGTCAGGGCAGACACAACCGGGCGACAAAGAGTGGGGAGCTATCGGCGCTTGGGCATGGGGCTTATCGCAAATTCGCACATGGCTGGAGGACGATTCGCTGATCGATGCCCAACGGCTTGCGGTGATTGGGCATTCACGGTTGGGAAAAACAGCGCTTTGGGCCGGAGCTCAAGATGAACGCTTCGCCATGGTGATCAGCAACGATTCCGGCTGCGGAGGCGCGGCGTTGTTCGTCGCTGCTTTGGAGAACGAATTCATCATATGCAGCAGAGATTTCCTGTCTGGTTTTGCGGCAACCATGGCCAATTCGCTCACCGCGAAGCCGAGTTGCCCGTTGATCAGCACATGTTGCTTGCGATGATCGCCCCGAGACCGTTGTATGTGGCCAGCGCAGCGGAAGATCTTTGGGCTGATCCCAAGGGAGAATTTCTCTCAGCCAATCACGCGTCAGAGATCTACAGACTTTTTGATCTGCCGGGACTGCCAGTAGACGAAATGCCTGACGTCGACACACCGATCTCAGGCCGTGTTGGCTATCACGTGCGCAGCGGCAAGCATGACATTAACGAGTACGATTGGCAGCAGTATCTGGA
>CALJLD010000029.1 GCA_937982665.1 uncultured Planctomycetales bacterium | reverse complement strand
CGATGATCAACGTCTGGGGGATGGTCCAGGGAACGGTGGCGGCGTCCGTCGCGAAGACCGTTGGATTATCCTTTATGACCAAACCAGTCTCACGACATACGCGCGTCAGCTTGATTTCTTTGGTATAGAAATTGGCGCCATCGGTCGCGGTCAGATTACTTACATCAACAACCTTGCGGCAGCATCCCCCACAGTGCGGAAGCCAGAAGGCATCCCAAGCGACGACCGCTTACACTTCAATTGGACTGGAGGAACGCTGCAGCAATATGATCGCAATCTCTTGCAGAAAGCCGGGGTTTCACCGGCGGGATTGATTGTCGTTCATTTTTACTCATTCGATTTGGAACAAACCCTTGCCCACCTGGAGCAAGATTTCCAAGGCAAGAAAGGCTACGAGATTCGCCGGACAATTTTCGGCGTAGAAAGCGACGGCGCCGGCGGATACAGACACTACGTTGTTGACCAAGAACTCTTATAGTCAACTTGTTTGTGGCCATTACGGTTCACCAAACACGGTTATGACTTGACACGCCCCCCACACCCAATCAGTTTGTTTTCACACCTCAGATTCACATCATGTTTTGAGTTATCGTTGGTCTCGGGCAGCAAGATTGGTCTGACGATACTTCCAATTCCTTTCTCGTAACCGTGCTGTTGGCAGCATGGTTGCACCCACCTCAGGTTTCACCAGCGGCTGAGTTTGGCGCCTGGCAAATTGGCTGCGAACATTGCGTAGCAATTGCCAGCAGCACCCAACAAGGCATCAACCGAAATGGCTGCGCCTGGGCGAGTATTGCTCCCAGGTTAGCCGAGTTTTCCAATTCCCATTTTGTTGCGCATTCGCGATTCCCACTATGAACCTGCAGATTAGCGGCCTGACTGAAGTCCTTGGGATGTTTATCTATTTCCTCCTGGCGCTAGTCGCCCTGTGGGGATTGTTTTGCGTCGTTATGGCCTGGCGTCGGGTCGCCCAGGTCCGCTTTCGCAATGAAGGGGCCCAGGACGATTTCCTGGATCAAGTGGAGCGTTCCGTTGTTGCCGGTGACTTTGAATCCGCAAAGCAACTTTGCGAGGAAGACGGCCGAGCTATGCCTCAACTAGTGCACCTGGCTGTGGAGAATCGCAATTTGGGAGCCACAAAGCTGCGTCACCTGGTGGCGGACCGCTTTCAAAGAGACGTCATGGCCGATTTGGAACACCGTTTGTCTTGGGTGCAGACCGTGATCAAGTCCGCTCCGATGATTGGGCTGTTCGGAACGGTGATCGGTATGATGGGCGCCTTCGCCAGCCTCGGCATGGCTGAAGGGGGAAAAGTGGACGCTACGAACTTGTCCGAGGACATCTCGCTCGCCTTGATCACCACCGCTTGCGGTTTGGCCATCGCCATCCCGTTGGTTTTGGCCGTCGCCAGCATTAACGTGCGTATCCGCAGGATGGAAGATCTTGTCGGTGCGGGGCTGACCAGGTTCTTCGATATCTTCCGAGGAGTCATCGGGTAGCAGCGTTCATTCGCCTGCGTCCGCTTGCCCATCCACGACGGAGCCTTGCATGTCACTGGTCAGTGAAGAATTTGCCTCGGACGGTCAGTCTGGCGAGGAAGATGCGCCGTTGATCAAACGGAGCAAGAACATTGAAGATACGGAGATGGACATCACGCCAATGATCGACATTACGTTTCTGTTGTTGATTTTTTTCCTTGTGGCCTCCGTTCCTGATCCACAAGTTGCGATTGAATTGCCGGCCGCCGCAATGGGCGACAAGGTTGATCCGCAACTGTCTTCTTTCATCACTATCGCAGTGAACCCAGCGAATGCGGAAGACGCTGCCGTGTATCTTTCTGATGGCAAAATGGAAGATCACCGCGTGCTCAAGAGTGCGCAGCGGGATGAAATCGCCAGAATGCTTACCGACGCCGTCGTGCAAAACAAACCTTACGTGATCATCAAGGCCGAAAAGGATGTGCAAAACGGCGAAGTGAATCGCATCATGGACTACATCTCTGAGGTGGAAGGAGTCTTTCCGTACCTGGCTGTGTTTGAAGAGGACTGATGCCCAGCTATAGCTGCCCGTCGCCACATCCGTTCGCCGCAGAAGTCAACATTTCTTAAGAAGACGTTTCCGTGAGCATTCGCTTTAATTGTCCCCACTGCCAGAAGAGATTGAAGGCCGGCGAAGACCAGGTCGGCAAGAAGTTTCGTTGTTCGCAGTGCGGCGAGATCGCTCAGGTTCCGCGAAGCGACGCCGCACAGGCGAAAGTCTCCGCTTTTGTCACGGATGAGGCCGGACCAGATGCTCGAGTCCAGTTCAAACGCCGCGTTGAACTCGAAACGGAAATGGACATGACACCGATGGTGGACGTCACATTTCTGCTGTTGATTTTTTTCATGGTGACCGCGGCTTTCGCCATGCAAAAAGCGTTCGAAAGCCCCACCCGCGATCCCAATGAAGAGGCCGCAACGCAAACGCCAATCGACGAACAGCTAGAAGACCTGGATAATATCGTTGTGGAGATTCACGAGAACAATGACATCTGGGTTGACGATCACGAAACCCCCACACGGCAGGCCCTGTTGGCCAGCTTGAAGCAAATCCGGGCGGAACGTCGCCCACCGCCAAGCACAATGCTCATCCACGTGAATCCAAAATCGTCCTATTGGGCCAAGATTATGGTGCACGATGCCGGGCAGTTGCTGGGTATCGAAAACATCCGGGAAATTGTTGCTGACGAGTATTAGCAACGATCAGTATGCCAACTCGCAAAAGCATCCCTTCGATTCATCACGAAAGACCGTTAAGTAAGAATCATGTCGCCGAAAACGGAAAAGCTGTTAGACCTGCTCAAGTCTCGGCAAATGGCGCCCAGCGACGTGCTTGAGAAACTGCGCTCGCGGGCCGAGAAACAAGATGCCTCACCACGTTCTGTCACACGGTATCTGGTTGAGAAGGGTCACCTCACCAGTTCGCAGTCGGACAACTTGCTGAAGGAAGTCGGTGCGGAAACTTCGTCTTCTGGCAAGGCTGCGTCCGGTGGCAAGTCCGGCTCGAAATCCTCAGGATCCAAGTCTGCCAGCGGCAAGAGCAAACCGTCTCGGCCCACGTTTGATGACTTGGAACCACTGGATTCCGCCGGTGGAGGAGTCAACTCGCTTGATGCGTTGCTGAATGATCCCAGCATGGGAGCGCCAGCGCCAGACTACAGCAAGAAGAAAGGGTTTGGCCGCAATAAGTGGGATACCAAGCTCATGCTTTACGGCGGCGGTGGCCTGCTGGCGATGATCTTGTTGATCTTCTTGTTCAGCTTCTTGATCTTCGGGCAGTCCGAAGAAGAAATGTTCAAGGCCGCTGAAGACGCATACGGTTCTGCTTCGTACACGGACGCCATCACCAAGTATGACCAATACTTGGAGGCCTTTCCCGAGAGCGAAAACCATAGCATCGCAGTTGTGCATCGCGGACTATCGCGTATGCGGCAGGTTGTCGATAACAGCGCTTGGGAAGACTCTCTCATCGTGGCAAAGACGGTACTTCCCGAGATTCGCCAAGAGCGACAGTTTTCAGAAGCACGTGCCGATCTGTCGATCATGCTGCCGGACATTGCCGAAGGGCTTGTCCAAAAGGCCAACCAGGAACAAAGCCTTGAGTTGCTAAATCAGGCCGAAGAAGCAATGGAATTGGCCAACGATCGTGGCAACATTCCCGAAGAGATGCGCTCGCGCGACCGAATGCGCAACATTCAGATCGAGATTCGCAACGTTGAGCGGATTCTTCGCCGTGATGAACGGCTGGCTCAAGCCATCACCGACATTAACGCCGCAGTTGCCGAAGGCGACACGGCCACTGCCTACGAAAAGCGCAAAGAATTGCTGGCCGAATACCCAGGCTTATTGACCAACACGGACCTACAAGACGCCGTACTGACAGCATCACAGGCGGAACAGGGCCTTGTAAATTACGTCGCGGAGACTCGCGCCGCGGAAACAAGCGATGTGGAATCTCCGATGACGGCAGAGGTCATCCCGATCACAACCACAGGTCAACCTGCCGGTGGAGTTGCCGGCGAGTTCGTCATGGCGGTTGTGGCTGGCAGCGTGTTTTCGATCGATGCCGCAACGGGGGATTTGCTTTGGCGTCGCCACGTGGGCATTGACAATGGCGTGGATCCGCTGGACTTGCCAGGGGGCGATGTGTTGCTGTTTGACAGCACACGACGCGAGTTTGTTCGTCTGAATGGGCGTGACGGCGCGATCAAATGGCGGCTGGCGATTGACGCTCAGCCCGTCGATACTCCGCTGCTAACACCTGATGGCTTGTTCGCTGCAACAGACAACCGCCGGCTGCTGCACATCAATCTCGATTCCGGGCAGCAACAGGGCTACTACGAGTTCCCGCAAGGTTTACGCAATTCGCCGGCCGCCAGTCGGGATGGTGGTTTTCTCTACCTGCTTGGCGAACACTCGAACTTGTTCGTGCTCAACCAACGCGAACGCACCTGCACAATGGTTATGCACCTTGGCCACGAAGCTGGCGAGGTCCATATTGGGCCGCAGTTGCTGGGTGCGTATTTGATTGTCCCGCAAGATAGCGGCGCTGCAAACAGCCGCATCCTGGTGTTGGAAGTTGCCGATGGCGGCGCTTCCGTCTCACTGAAACAATCGAACCTGGAAATCCCTGGCCATGTTTTCCATCCGCCCACGGCGGCCGGCAAGCTGGTTATCATTTCCACGGATCACGGCGGCCATTATGTGTATGACGTCAAGCCGGCCGGGGCGACGGTACCTTTGACGAGCATCGCCCAACTCAGTGGTATTTCCGGGCGCACTGCCGTTCCATTCACATACGTGCGAGGTTCCGAATTCTGGTCCGCTGGCAAGGGCCTTGTGAAGTATGAAATCCAGGCCACGGCCAGTTCGATTCGTCCATCCTGGTCGCGTCGAACGGATGATACCTATCTGCAGCCGTTACGCGCCATCGGTGATACGCTCTTTACTTTGCGACGAGCACCCAACACCGCCGGTGATTTGCTTGCCGCTGTGCAACTCTCGAGTGGCGAGCCGATTTGGGAAGCACATATCGGAGCGCCTATCGTTGATCAACCTTGGATCAGCGCGGATGGCGCGTTGAATGCCGTGAACGTAGTTGGGGCGATGTTTCGCGTGCCAGCGAGTGGCGGAACGAGCGATCAATCCGGTTCCGCCGCCGGAACGCTCGTTCTGACTCCGGTTGCCACTGCAGCCATGCAACAGGTTCTGTCGCGAGAGGTTGCCACCCAGCCGCTTGCCGCGGATGCTCGTGCAATCCCGCAACAGGCCACCAACGAGTGCTTAAGCTGGACCGGCAAAGCGTTTTCCGTGGTGGCGCTACCGGGCGAATCCGCTTGCCCTCCCGTGGCGTTTGGCGGCAATTTGATGGTGCCATCCAAAGATGGACGCATCTACCTGGTCAATCCCAACGATGGCTCCAATGTGACCGAACCGTTTCAGCCCGTCGTTCAACCAGGGACTGAATACAACTGGATCAGCCAAAATGATGGTGCCAACGATGACTCGGATGTCTTGCTGTTTGACGGCGCTGGCAAAGTCTACCTTGTGGGAATTGAGTCTCAGCCGCGTGAGTACTTGGCCGCCCATAGCGAAGTCAACACGATGCTGAGGTTGCGGGCTCCGTTGATTCGCCTGGGAAACTTTGCCTATGCAGCGGAAGGTCGCAAGAACATCATTCCCATTTCGCTGACAGATCGAGTTGTTTCGCTCGGTGACGCCATCGAGATTCCTGACGGCATCGTTTGGGGTCCGCACAAGTGTGGCAACCTGGCTGTGGTCTGTTCAACAACTGGTAAGTTGTATGCCTTTGATGATTCGGGCAATGCAGCCTGGGCAGATGAGCCGGCGGAATCGCCAGCAGACGAAGATCCGAATCTGCTGGTCAGCCCAGTGGGCAAACCACTGCCAGACGCTGCTGGCTTTTGGGTCGCCCAAAGCACCGGGATGCTGGTTCATGTAAACAGCACTTCGGGGGCGATTGACGGGCGCGTTGATTTCAGGCGTCCTTTGGCGGGCGGGCCTGTCGTTTGGGAGAACAAGCTGGTTGCCGCAGGATATGACGGAACTCTCTATATGATCGCAAAACCGTAGCAATCAAAGGTTCCGCGCGTCGGACATTATGAGCTTGAAATGAAGCATCGCATCCTTTGCCATTCCGTCAAACGCGAGACCAAGCGCTTCGGGTCAGGAATTGGCCTCATCGCTTGGCGGCGCGTGTTCGCATTGTTCGTGATGGCCATGGCCATTGTTGCCCTGCCGCCGGCAACAGCACAAGCAATGCAATTGGGCAATCAAGGTGGAGATGATGCTCAAGACGGCGATGATCAGGACCAGTCTGACAATGAATTGCCTGTCGGCCAGAATCCCGACCTCAAGCCTGGCGAGCGCGATTCGGCCGGCCTGCGGATTTTTGAACGCGATCCGTACGACGAACTTCACACACGAAACAAAGACAACCGTGAAGAGGTTGACGTTACCTGGATTCTTCCCTTTCGCTTTGCAGAGGGTGACTCTCCCGAAACCATGCGTCCGTCCGACGTGATCTACGTTCGGCTGATTGGCAATGACAGAGAATACGAGGTGAAATGGGGCGACGTTGTGGAACTTCGCCCGTTTAATCAAGTCGTGCTTGCGGAGGCAAACGCCTTGGTTGAAGAAGGCCGCTTCAACGAGGCATTTGATTACTTTGATTTTCTGCAAAAGTCGAATTCCGACCTGATCCTGCGCGACCGCCCGGAGATTGTGGGGCTGCAAGAAAGCATCAACGGCTACTTGTTCAAAGAATCACAACAGCTTGTTGCTGACGGCGATG
>CALJLD010000028.1 GCA_937982665.1 uncultured Planctomycetales bacterium | reverse complement strand
ACGCTTACTTATCCACTTGCCCTGCACCAAACGTTGCCGCGGAACCAAAGAGTCTTCGCTTAGCGGCTTCGTACTCTTCGCGAGACGTAAACGTCATCGTCTGGCCGTTGATATTCAACGTACCGGAAAAGGCTTGTGACGAAGTGTTGCTTTGCGCGGAGTTGGAGTTTCCGCCCATTTGCTGGATTGCTTCACGCATTTTCTCGTGCAGCCGCATGGCTTCTTCCATATTGCCGAAGCCCACTTCCACACCATTGATGGTCACGGAGCCTTGCATGTTGGACTGCTGCAACTTCTCGACGAAGTCAGCCCATTCGCGCATGACGTCATTGGGCGAAGAACGAAACCCTGTGAATACCCGTTGGCGAACATTCTCGAAGGCTTCCGCATCGTCAAACTGCATGACCTTGCCGTTGACGCTGATCGCCCCGTGGAATTGACCTTCCACGCCGCGAGCCGCGGAAGCAACAGGACTTTCTGGCGTGTCCATCACTCGCTCAAAGACCGTTGCCTGATTCAGCCCATCGGCGATGAGCCGCATCTCCTCAGGTTGTCCAGCCGCATCCTTTGGCGTGACGGCAACTTCGCCGCGTCTTACAAAGACATCCGTTGCGCCGGAGTCCTGCACATCCACGTCAAATTCAGTGCCCAAGTCAACAATGTTGGACGTCGGCGTTAACACGCGAAAGCCCACAGCTTGTCCTGGCACAACCGCGGCCAACTCGCCACGATCGAGTTTCATTTCTGCAGATGAAACCAACTGGAAACTGGCCGGCGCTTCCACGCGGACAACAGCACCATCATCAAAAGTCAACTCGGCAGCACCTGCCAGCAGTTGGACATCTCCGCTGCCCAACCGGTCGCCAATCTTCTTCTCCGTTTGCCAAAGCGCATCTTCCGTGTTGGTTAACGTAGCGAACTCGGTCAGGACTGGGATGTTAGTTTCTGGTAAATGCTTTTGAGTGGGCTGATCTCGATTTGGCGAACGATCGCCCTGATCGTCTTGCTGTTCGGCAACTTGCTGTTGTTCGGCTTGTTGCTGTTCGGCTTGTTGTTGATCTGTGCCTGCTTGCGCGGCGTTCGACGTCCCATCACTGTTGTCCTTAACCGCGTTTGGAGCGTCCCCGTCGGTTAGTCCCACCCAGGCGAGCGCCCCAATTCCTCCCAAGAACAAGAACGCACAAGCCAGCGCGATGACCTGATGCGAGATTCGCGTGCGGCGAGATCGCCGGCGATGGTTTGCCGTCGGCTTTTCATGCCCGTTGGCCTCTACGGCAACTGAAATTGCATTCGCCGCATTGCTTTGGTCATCATCAGTTTGGCTTGTTGCCGAATCGAAATCATGACAAACAGGCGGCGGCGCAACTGGCAGGCGACCTGGCGAGGCATTTCTCATTCGCGGATGTGCGCCATTGCGCGCGCCGCGCGAACTTGGGAGCCCGGAACTACGGAGTCGTGACTTGCGAAGTTCACTAGCAGTGGTGTCATCGTCAACGGCGTTTGCCTGGCTCTCCTCGGTGCTAGTTCCCGAAGTATTCGCCGGAGTATCAAACGCTTCACAGCGCTGCAGAACGGACTGGACAAACTCATCTACTCCCTGCGGAGAGTTCGAGGGTTCCAGTAGCACCAGCAACGTATCTAGTCGCTGGTCGCGCAAGGCCACTTTGCGAAACTCGCGATAGTGGTGCAGCCCTTGGTGGAGCGTATCCCTTTCCGCAGCGGCGAGTTCTTCGCCGGCTTGGAACCGCGTCCAAAGTTCGAGCAATTGGGCCTGATAGGAGTCCATGGTCGTTAGCTGTTAGACCGTTTCTTTCTGATGCATTTACCCAAAGCGTTGCGGATTCGCAGCAAAGCCATCCTCACTGCTCCGGCTTTTCTCCCCGATTGTTCGGCGATGGCTTCGGCCGATTCGCCGTGGAAGTAAAAGCGCTCGATCAATTCGCGCTGGCGGGCTTCCAATTCGCTCACACAACTTTGCAAAGCCTGCAAGTCTTGGTCGGTTGAATCGCCGGGAACGGTATTTTTCTCAGCGGCTGCTCCGCGCCATTCCGCCACATCGGCTTCAAGGTCAAGCTGGCGCGCACGGAGGTGTCTCGCTTCGCGGCGAAAGTACGTCACGACAAGATTTCGCGCGATGCCAAGAATCCACGATCGCAATGAACCCGCCCCGCTGTATCCGCCAATGCCACGGTAGACCTGAAGGAAGACCTCTTGCGCAACATCATCGGCAGCCGCAACATGGCCCAGATGGCGTCGAACGAACAATCGAACTTCGTGCTGATATTCGCGCACAATCACCTCGAAAGCTTGAGCGTTACCAAGCTTTGCTGACTGCACAATTTCGCTAAACGAGTCGGCTTGTATTACTGTCAATCTCGAACCAACTGTGATCTCAAACGAACCTGAATCTCGCCTGGCATTCGCCCTGGGCATGTCGGTTCTATCAGAATAGTCGCGCCCCAACCCAGAACGTCACAAGGAAATCTGCTGGAAATCTTCCTGCGAATTCACTCAGAGAAATTGCCCAGAAACTGGGTTCGATGGCGAAACCCTGTTGATCAGAGAGAAAACTTGGGCCGCGACACGGGTGCACCCTCGCAACTCCTTGGTAGGTAAAGACTTGCCGCATCCGAAAAACACGTAAGTTGATTTTGTATTGAGGGGAAATCGGATATTCTAGATAGATTGCCCGTGACGCTGTCGGATTCCGCGCGACTTGATTCCAGGCGGCGATGAAAAGCAATGGGCCAGAGAAAAACTCAGGGCAGGGACGCCTCCGAAATCACCGAAATCAGGCGAATAACGTGGACGACATTTCTCCTTCAGCCACATTTGTCGGTCGCTTTCAGTGCGATTCCTGCGGAAGAGTGACGCGGGCGACAGAGGACATGATCGGCCGTCGCGTGCGCTGCCGATGCGGGCACATGTTTCGCGTTCAGGCGGACGCATTGATGCCGTTGTCTATTGATGGCGCAGGTGAGAAGTCTCCGCCAGCCAACGGGCATCGTGCTCCTGTTCGGGAAGCGATGCCGGTGCCGGTGATTGAAACCCAGTCGGACGATGTGGAGCGCGTGGAGGCTGTCCGCAAGGCCTATCAAGCGATCACGGCGCAACTCTCGCAAGTGATTGTCGGCCAGCAGAACGTTATTGAAGAAGTCTTGATTTCCATGTTCTGCCGCGGGCACGTGTTGCTCGTGGGCGTGCCAGGACTGGCCAAGACCTTGCTGGTCAGCAGCGTTGCCAATGTGCTGGACCTGCAATTCCACCGGATCCAATTCACGCCTGACCTGATGCCGGCGGACATCACCGGAACCGAAGTGTTGCAGGAAGATCGCACGACGGGCAAACGCAACTTCCAATTTGTGGAAGGGCCCGTGTTTTCCAACATGGTCTTGGCGGACGAAATCAACCGCGCGCCGCCGAAGACTCAAGCGGCCCTGTTGGAAGCCATGCAAGAGCGCCACGTCACCGTTGGCGACCAGACGCGCGCATTGCCGGCGCCGTTCTTTGTCATGGCGACACAAAACCCGATCGAACAAGAAGGCACCTACCCACTGCCCGAAGCTCAGCTTGACCGTTTCTTGTTTAACATCGTTGTTGATTACCCAACGCCGGCGGATGAGTTCGCCGTAATCAAACAGGCGACTTCCGATGTTGAGCCCAACCTGCAGGAAGTGCTGAATGCCCAGCAGATTCTGGACGTGCAGCAAACCGTGCGAAGGATACCTGTTGCGGATCATGTGATTGGCTACGCCCGAGACCTGGTGCACGCCACGCGACCTAATCAGCCCAACGCTCCGGATTTCGTGCGGGAGTTGGTTGGCTGGGGAGCCGGACCTCGCGCCGGCATCAGTCTGGTGATGGCCGCCAAGGCCAGAGCTGTGTTGTATGGCCGGTTTCACGCAACGACGGAAGATGTGCGCAAGGTTGCCGCACCGGTGCTGCGACATCGCGTGGTGACGACGTTCAATGCGGAAGCCGCCGGCGTACGGCGGGATAACGTCATTGAAATGCTGCTCAAGCACGTTCAGCCGGTGATCCCAACAACGGAAGATCCTCGGACTCCTTACAAAGTCACAAGGTAGCAAGTCCTAGAAGGTCGCCAGCAAGTCGCAAGCGAAGTCACGAGACAAGCACCAAACATGTTCAACGCCCCGGACTATATGCAGCTCTTGCCGCCTTCGGTGTTGGCGCGGTTTGCCAACGCGGGGATTCTGGTCCGCGGTTTCGTTGAAGGGTTTAAGCACGGAGAGCATAAGAGCTTGTACGTGGGCACTTCGACCGAGTTTGCCGAACATCGCGAGTATAGCCCTGGCGATGATCCGCGCGATCTCGACTGGCGGGTCTATGGCAAGATGGACCGCTACTACGTCAAGCAATACGTCGAGGAAACAAACGTTCGGGCGACCATCCTCCTGGATGCTTCCGGATCAATGGCGTACACCGGCGACGCGGCGCAGAAGCGCGGTTACCAACGGCTGAGCAAGTTCGCCTTTGCACAACACCTTGCGGCTGTCGCGGCGTACTTGCTGACACGTCAGGGAGACGCTGCGGGGATTGCCACGTTTGATACAAAGCTGCGCAGCAGACTTCCGGCCGCCAGCACGCCTGCCCATCTGCAGCGGATGCTGCAACTGATTCATGCCACATCGCCGGGTGGCGAATCCAGCCTGGCAGATGTGTTGCATGACATTGCGGAACGAATTCCCCGCCGCGGCCTGGTTTTTCTTGTCAGCGATTTTTTTGATGACGTGCCGGAGTTGATTCGAGCGTTTCATCATTTGCGATTTCGCAAACACCAGTTGGTGATCTTTCACGTTCTGGCCGAGGAAGAGCGCACATTCCCTTTCGGGAGTTCCACACGGTTCCGCAATCTCGAAGAGATGGCGGACCAATTGAACGTTGATCCTCGAACGATTCGCGGCGAATACCTGAAGCAATTCAACGCGTTTCTGGAGGAGCTTGAAGCAGGATGTGGGCAGGTTCAGGCCGATTACGTCCGCTTTGAGACGAATAAACCTTTTGAAGAAACTTTGACCAACTACTTGTCGTCGCGAGCGCGAAGGTAACGCGCCCGCTGTCCAAAACTCGGATAGTTACTCGAGCGGTCGTCGTTTTTGGAACTGTCGTAGTCACACTCATATGCTGTTCGCTCATGGCATCGCGCTTTTCGCATTGACCGCACTCGCGGTGCCGATCGCGATTCATATGCAGCGACGCAGTCGGGCGAGAATTGTCGACTGGGCAGCCATGCGGTTTCTCAGCAAGTCTCTCGCCAATCGCAGGCGTGGGCTGACGCTGGAGTATTTGCTGCTGCTGTTTTGTCGCTGTTTGTTGATTGCCTGCTTTGTCCTGGCGATGGCTCAACCCAGCGCAACTTCGTTATCTGACTTTCGCTGGGTTGTTTCATTGGCGCTGGGGTTCTTCGCGTTGATTGCCTTGACGTCGGCGGTGATCTCGTCGGGTTCTTTCCGTAAGCGCATGGCCACGCTGGGTGTGGCAGCCGGCTTGGGCGGAATCGCCGCGTTAATCGCTTTGTGGGGGAGCCAGGCTCTGTTGGATGCGGACGGCCAGCCACGAGATGTGGCAATCATCATTGACGCCTCCAGCTCAACCAAGATTGAAACCAACGGCGAGAGTGCGTTCTCGCGGTTTGTGGAAGATGCTCAGCTGTTGCTGGATGAGTTGCCGGGCGGATCGACAGCAAGCTTGACGATTGCCGACGCGCTGCAGTCGTTGCCCACTCCGCCGCAAAGAAACTTGGACATCATTGCCAAGGAGCTCACAGCGCTTGAACCCGTTGGCGGCGAAACCAACTTGGCCGTGGCGATTGAGCGCGCTCGAAACGTCATTGCTGAAGGCCCTAACGAGCAAAAACAAGTCATTGTGTTCTCCGACAATCAACTACCTTCCTGGCAACATGTAGCAGACAACTTGCCAGCGTTGAACGAGCCGGCGACGGAAGATGCGGAAGATGAAGAAATCGCCGATGCAGGCGTCCAACTCTACGGACGCCTGGTCACTTTGCCGGATCAGCTGAAGGACGTTTCTGTCGCCAGTTTGGAACTTGACGATGAACTGTTGGCCGTGGGCCAAAACGTTGGCGTGACGGTTGATTTGTTCAATGGCGGCGATACGAACGTCTCAGACTTGCAACTGGAATTGCTGATTGATGATGAAGTTGTTGAGACGTCCTCAGCAATTCAAATCAACGCGCATTCGCACGCGCCAGTCCGATTTGTGACTCGCTTTGAAAGCCCCAACTGGCACACAGTCACAGCCAAGATTGTCAACGAAGACGTTCTGGAAGACGGCAATATGTACCATCATGTTGTCAATGTTGTAGCCGACTTGCCAGTCTTGATTGTCAACGGAGACCCTACGGCCGACATGCTGGATCGGTCTTCCACTTTTGCCCAGCTTGCGTTGGACCCCACAGGTCTGTCTGCCACAGGGGAGAATGATCAGGCAGCCGCTGCTCGGCAGGGATTGGTTCGCGCGAAAGTTGTCGACGTCAGCGAGTTGGCTGCCGTGGAGGAGTTTTCGGACTATCAAGTGATCTTGTTGTGCAACGTGCCGCGACTCTCCTCGGAGATGGCCAATCAACTGGGCGAGTTTGTCGCCGCAGGTGGCGGGCTGTTTGTCGTACTCGGTGATCGTTGCGAGCCCGACTTTTACAACAACTGGATGTCGGCACAGGCGGAATCGCATTTGATGCCGGGTCAGTTAACCAGCATTCAAAAGCGAGCGCCCGATCAATCGTTGGGAACGGACATATCATCAGCGACTCACCCCACGCTTGAATGGCTGGTGGAGACTGGCGAGCACGATTTGTCCGACCTCACCGCGACAACCTATTGGGGAATCACGGATTGGGAGAACGAGCAATCGCCCATCGGGCTGCGGCTGACAAATGGCGATCCGCTGTTGATTGAGCATGTCGTCGGTGACGGTCGTGTGCTTACGTTTTCGCTTTCGCTCAACCCGCTTGAGAACAACTTAATCAGCCGCGTGAGCTTCCCGATTGTCATGCACTTGTGCACGCGGTATCTCGCGTCCGCGGATCAGCTTGAGCTGAACCGACCGCCGGAACGTGATTTGATCTTGAATCTGGCCACGCGTGACCTGCCAGGCATTGACGGTGGCGATGTTGAGCTGGTCTTGCCGGATGGTTCTAGAAGGCACTTGCGAGCAACGGAATCCGGCGATGAGTGGCTGCTGCAAGTTGGCACGTTGCAATCTGCCGGTCGGTATCGAGTAGAAGCCGATGTCGCTCTGCCGCTTGCGGTGCAGTTTTCGCCGGACGAGTTTGACCTGACAGCAGCGAATGAAGAAAAGCTGGCAGAGATCTCCCAGCAGCTTTCCATCCGTTGGGTTGATGATCTCTCGCAGCTCAAGAAGATCGCGCACGGCGCGCCGGAGAGCATTGATCTCTGGCGGCACTTTGCCGTGGCGGCGCTCGTGATGATCGTGATCGAAGTCGCTGTGTCGCGCTGGGTCCACTCGCGCAGACGCTCCCCGGACGTGGACAGCCATCCGTCAACCGCGGACACCGCTGGCGAGAGTCACAAGGCCAAACCCCAAAGCCCGCTAGCAATCCCCATTCCCGTAGCGTATCCCGCGCCGCAACAAAGCACCGCACAAAGCGCAGCTTATCAATACGCTGCACCCCCGCACGCATCGCATGGGCCACCGCTCGCGGAGGTGGCGAAATGAACAACGCCGTCGCCAATTACGATAGCGTCGCCGCGGCCTTGACCGGCGTGGCGCTCTTCGGCTGGATTCTCATTCGCATTCTTGCGCACACGCTGCCAGGCAAATACACGCACTTGTTCATGCTGCCGTTCACCTTCACGGTCGCATGGTTCTTCTGGAACTCCGGGCTCAACCTCTTCGCGTCCGTAGTAGAGACCGTAACACCGTGGAGCCACAACACGCTTGCACTGGGCGCGGCCATCGCCTCGGAATCTGTGCTGGCGATGTACTTCGTCCGCGCAACGTCGTTTTCCTGGCTGCGGTTCTTCCCCGCCATGTTGCGAGTGGCAATGATCGCCGCGCTGGTGCTCATTCTCATGGAGCCCATTATCTCCCATCGGGAAGAGCACTCCACGCAGCGGCACATCGCCGTGCTGCTGGACCATTCCGCATCCATGACGTTGGAAGAATCCAACACAGCGGCCAATGGTCGATTCCCCGGACGCACGCGGTACGAAGCCATGCGCGGCGTTCTGTTCGAAGAAACAGGCGGCCGAACTTTGCTTGATAACCTTCAGGCGGATTACGGCGTCAGGCTCTACGAATACGCAACCACCGCGAGAGAACTTCGCCCCCCAGCGGGAATGCCACTGTCCGATGTCGTCAAGGAACCGGATGCAGCAGGCAGTTGGGCCCAAGGCACCCAAATCGCTTCGGCAATTGAGCGTGTCGAGAGCGACTTGCCGTTGCGCGAGTTGTCCGGCGTGATCTTCTTGACTGACGGTTGTGATCATTCGTCAGGCGATTTGCAGGCCGCTTCATTCCGGTTGGCCAACCGAGACATCCCAATCCATTCGGTGGTCATCGGCAGCCAGTCGCCCATTCGTGATGCTGAGGTCGTTTCCGTCCAAATCCCGCAGCAAATCTTTCAGGGTGACTCCGTCTCCATCAAAGCATCCATCAAGGCGGACGAGCTGGGTGGCCAAAAAGCCATGGTCCGGCTCTTTGCCGATGGCAAACTCCTGGAAGAAAAGCGTGTGTCCTATATGGGCAAACGCTATCGCGAGACGCTTTCGTTTGAACACAGACCAACCGGACTCGGCGTGCATGAATACGTCGTGCAACTGGACGAAGTTGACGAAGAAGCCATCGCGGAAAACAACCAGTCAACGTCGCGGCTTTGGGTCTCCGATGACCGCATCCGCATGCTAATCGTCGAGAATCGCCCCCGCTGGGAGTTTGGCTATCTCAGGGACTTGTTCGCCGGAAGAGATCGCAGCGTTTATTTGCAGCACGTGTTGTTGCGTCCCACGCGTTTGGCCGGCGTCCCCGACCCACCCATCATGCACGCCGCGGTTGGCCGCGCATTCGATGACTGCGAGGCCACGGCACTCCCGCGAACCACCGAGGAATGGCTCAAGTTCAACGTCATTGTCTTGGGCGATGTTTCGCCAAAGGATCTTGGCGCCGATGTCCTGCAAATGCTGCAGACGTTTGTCCGTGATCGCGGCGGCAGCCTGGTGGTGATCTCCGGTCGCCAATCCATGCCGCATGCTTTTGCCGGCACTCCGCTGGAAGACATCCTGCCGGTGCACTTGGACGGTGTTGCCGCCGGCCACCAAAGAAGCCCTGATCTGAAGTTTTATCTCCATCCGGCCACCGGTGCGGAATCGCATGTCATCATGCAACAGTCGGAAGACGTCGCGCAAAGTAACGCCGTTTGGGGGTCATTGCCGGAACTGCATTGGCGGCATCCGGCCAGCCGTGCCAAAGCGGGCGCGACCGTCCTGGCGTACGCAGCGCGGCAACAAGGTGTGCCGCTCGATTTCGAATCTCAACGCGAGCGCGCGCTGGCGGTATGGCATCGCTTTGGCGCAGGCAAGGTCTTCCATCTTGCCTTTGATCAAACCTGGCGGCTGCGATACGGAATCGGCAACAAGCATCACCACAAGTTTTGGGGACAAGTGCTCCGTTGGGCGATTGGCGACCGCTTGCCGGCCGGCACGGAACTGGTCCGCATGGGCATTGATCGCTCGTTATATCGATTGGAAGAACCCGTCACGGTTCGTGCGCGTCTGTTCGACCAAAACCACACGACGATTCCCAGTCGTGACACGCAAATCAACATCTACCTTGATGATGAACTTGTGCAGGCCGTGCGCATGGCTCCAGATCCGGATTCCAACGGAATGCTACTGGCCGAGGTCCGCGGGTTGGATCGGCCGGGCAAGTATCGAGCCGAACTTGGCGGACCGACCGTTAGCCGGCTATTGCAAGCAGAAGGTCTGGGTGAAGTTTCCGTTTCGTCGGATTTCGCCATTGAGGGCCCAGACCCCACCGTTGAACTTTCCGATGTAGTGGCGGATGCAACGATTCCCCTACAATTGGCGGATTGGACCGGCGGCATTGTCACAACTCCGGACAACGCCACGGATATCTTGGAACACCTTGGACCGAAATCGACTTTTCACCGCGAACAGTGGACCGTTCCCATGTGGAACAAGTGGCCAGTGATCGCGTTGTTTCTCTCTTTTGCCAGCCTGGAATGGATCTTTAGAAGGTTCATGGGTCTGGTCTAACGAGGATTGATATGGCAACTGCAAACGTAGAGCAAACTCAAGCGACGGAACCGCGCGAATCGACTGCGACACCGCGACTGCCGGAGTCCATTCAAGCAAAGTTGCAAACCGTGCTGCGGCAAACTCGCCGCGCGGAGCTAATTCGCGGCGGAGCCATCCTGGTGGCCATTGTGTGTTGCACGCTGCTGTTGCTCATCTCATTGGACTTGCTCTTTGGCATCCGCTCTTCGGCCGTTCGCTGGACGATTTGGCTGGCAGGCCTTGCCGCGATCGGACTGTCCACCTGGCATTTTGTTGTTCGTCCTTGGCGGCGAGTTGAACAACTGTTGAGTGCCGCGTGGAAGATCGAATCCGCTCATCCGGAAATGGAAGAGAAACTTACATCAACCGTGCAGTTCCTGGCGGAGAACTCCAACAGCCCGACCGGCTCACGCGAATTGATCGCCGCGCTGGCTTCTCGCACGGCGGATGATGTGGAAACGGTTGACCCAGGCAAGCTGCCTGAGAAGAACTCGTTGCCTTACATGGCCGCCGCGTCGGTCCTGGGTTTGATCCTGGTGCTGGCCGTGGTGTTCTGGCCCAACGGCGTAATCGCCGCGCTGCGCAACATGGGCGCTCCTTGGTCAACGCCCGCCGGTCCACAGCTGGCGATGCAAGTCACGCCGGGCGATATCACAATTGTCGATGGGGAGGATGTCACGGTTGCCATTACCGCGGAGGATGGACTCGATTCGCCCGAATTGGTGATCACGAATGCAAATGGGGAAAC
This sequence comes from uncultured Planctomycetales bacterium, assembly GCA_937982665.1. Classification (GTDB taxonomy): domain Bacteria; phylum Planctomycetota; class Planctomycetia; order Pirellulales; family S012-138; genus CALJLD01. Next base: position 15,055 of record CALJLD010000028.1, on the reverse strand, counting down.
AGAAGTTCAAGCGATGAATTCCACCAGTCCGCAACAAGCGGTGTACACGCTGACCGGAGTGGAATCCAGCAAGACATATCATGTTCGCGCCGGCGGAGTTAATTCGCGCACGTACGCAATCACCGTGAATCAACGCCCTCGACTGTTACAGGTGAATGCGGAAATCACGTTCCCCAACTACACCGGATTGGACCCGGTAACGATTGAGAATCTTGACGATGCCATTGTGGCGCCGGCCGGTTCGACCATCGCACTCACCGCAATTGGCGACAACTTCGCCAAAACGGCGGCCATTCAATGGGACGCAAAGCAAGAAGCTGCGCCAGGTCAAACAGCCGAGTCGACCGCGACCGAATCCCAATTCACTTGGGTGGTCAGTGTCGAGCCTGACCGCACATCAAGTGGAATGCTGGTGCTGCGCAGCGAAGCAGACGCGGCCAGCGCGCCTTATCCCGTCGAGATTCGCCCTGTCGCGGATGTCCGTCCAGCGATCGAAATCACCCAACCGGTGCTGCCGCAGTTGGTGATGTCGCGCGATGACATCCTGCCCATTCACTATCTGGCAAAGGATGACTTCGGGCTGGAGCAAATCGAATTGTTCGTCCAATACGGCGACCTCGAACCGCAGCAAACAACCATCTTTGAGACCAAGGAATTGGTTACCGAGCATTCCGGAGTGCACGACTTTGCCGGCGCGTCAGCGCCCGAAGATTGCACCCAGGTTGCCCTGTGGCTGCGAGCCACGGATCGTCGGTCGGACGCCATGGGCGGTCCGCAACACACAGAAAGCGACCGCATCGTGATCACGTTCGCCACGGACGCACCTGGCGTTGGCGAACAACTGGTGCAGGAGCAATTGGAAGACGTTGTTGCCTCTCTGGATGATTCTCTGGAAAAGTTGCAAGCTGCCAAGGAAACGGCCCAATCGCTGCGCGAAGAACTTGCCAACGATGACCTTGACGGGCAGGAAAACTCTGATGAAGAGATTGCTGAACTCATCAAGCAAACGTCCGAAGCGCGAGACTCGATCGACCAGTTGGAACAACTCTTGGAGGAAGAATCCAACTTGTTCCAGCCCAAGGCAAAAGACGTCTCACAAATAGCGGAAGAACACGTCGACCCGGCCGTTGAAGAAGCGAACCGCATTCCCTTGGCGGATGACAAGTCCGATCAGGCGAAGCACGCCGAGCAAACAGAACAACATCTGGACGAAGCCATTCGCGAACTGCAGGACGTCAAAGCGCAAGTTGAACAACAAGCGAAAGACATGGAGTTGGCCGCGGAGTTGGACGCTTTGGCCCAGCAACAGGAGCGTCTCGCCGAGCAAGCCCGTCAGGCGGCCGAGGAGGAGCCCGGTGACGAAGCTCCGAACGACGATTGGCGCGAGCAACAGGAAAAAGTCGCAGAGGGTGTGCAAGAGTTAGTGGAAGAGAGCCCGGAAGCACGGCAGGAGCAATTGTTGCAACGCGCGGAACAGGCCGAGGAACTTGCCAATCAGGCGGATCAACTCGCCCAACAACAGGAAAAGCTGCGCGACGCCACCCAAGGTAATCAGGAACAACCGCCGACCGACGAGGAGCTCAAACAACAACTGCGAGAACTTATCGCCGCGGAGCAGCAAGAGATCGCACGAAAGACGAAGGATGTCGCCGAACAGGGCGACAATGCGCCTGAACTTGACGAAGCCCAACGTCAGATGCAGGAAACAACGGAAAAGCTCAACAATGCGGAAGACGGTCAAGCGGAACAAGCCGCGCGCAAGGCCGCCGATGCCATGCAACCAAAGGACAGTCAGCCTGCGGACAATGACGCAGACAACGATCCATCCGAATCAGATCCTTCCGAAAACTCACAACAAGCGGGCGAAGATCAAGAAGCCCAGGTTGGCAAACTGGCGAGACAGCAAGAGCGCATTGCTGATGCCATTGAAGCAATCAACAAAGACGATTTCGACAAAGCCGCGCAGAAGTTGCAGGAACAAATCAGCGAGCGTACCAGAGACCTCCGCGAACAAGCGGAAGAAATAGGCAAGCTGAATAACGAGGATCCCAATGCTCGTGAGGAACTCGCCAACGCTGCCCAGCAGCTTCAGGAAGCTCAAGAACAAGCCGCGGATGCCGATCGCCGCCTCGCCGAGCCGAATGAGCCAGCCGAGCAACAACCGGAGCAGCCTGCGGATGAACAGCAGGAAAACGATGCTCAACAGGGAGACAACACACAGCAAGGAAACGACGCGCAGCAAGCAAATGCTGACCAGCAGTCGCAAGACAACGACAATTCCGGACAGCAAGACGCCAATAACGACAACAACCAGAATCAGCAAGCCGGCGACCAATCGCAACAACAAGGCGATCAGTCGCAACAACAGGGCAATGCCCAAGATCAACAAGATCAAAAGCAGAACGCTGGCGACCAAGCCCAACAGAACCAGTCCGATCAAGGACAAAAATCCCAAGATCAACAAGATCAGCAGGCTGGCGACCAGGCGCAACAAGGCGCAAACCAGGACAACCAGGACCAGAACGCTGCGAACAAGGATCAGCAACAACAAGGAGCGAACGATCAATCGCAGCAAGCCCAGAATCAACAGGCTCAAAATCAAGACGCCCAGCAGCAGGCCAACCAAGACCAACAAGGCGATCAGCAGCAGGGACAGGATGCGCAGAATCAGCAGCAATCCAAACCGCCTCAAAACCAGGCTGACCAGAAGGATGGACAAGCTGAACAGCCACAAGATCAACAGAACCAACCTCAACCCAACGAGCCCAAGCCGCAACAAACGCAGCCATCAAACAAAGACGCCGCGTGCAACTCGCAACAATGTGCGGCCGAGGCTTTGAAGAAGGCATCAGAGTCTTTGAAGAAGGCCAGTTCGGCTTGCAAAGAATGCGCAAACCCCGGTTCCAACCCTGGCTCCGGCCAAGGGCAAGGGTCTGGGCAATCGCAAAGTGGGCAACCGAAGCCAGGATCTCCCGAGGGCCAAAAGCCCGGCCAGCCTTCCTCCCAACAGGGCTCCCAGAACAACGCCCAACAGGGCCAACAGGCTGATGGCCAGAAGCCCAACGGGACGAAGCCTGGACAATCTGCAAATCAGGGGGGAGCACAAGGCCAGGCACAACAGCAAGGCGGTCAGAAGCCCAACGGCCAGCAACCCGGCCAGCAAGGCCAACAAGGGGACTCCCAACAAGGCCAACAGCCAGATGGCCAGCAAGGTCAACAGTCGGGTAGCCAAGAAGGCCAACAATCAGGTAGCCAGCAAGGCGAACAGTCGAGCGGCCAACAGGGCTCAAACAACTCCGGGCAGCAAGGCAGCCAGCCAAATCCTGCAGGTCTTGCCAAAGCTGGTGACGCAGCAAAGCAGGCGGCCGGTTCACAATCTCAACAACAAGCCGCGCGGCAAGCTGAACAGGCAGCTCAACAGTTGAATCAACTGGCGGAGCAAGCGGCACGGGAGTCGGGCTTCCCTCAACGGCAGCCTTCGGGCGAACAGTCCAACCAAGGTAAGCCCGAACAAGACGGCGGGGATGCAAACGGCGCCGGCCAGAAATCGCCACCAAGCGACAGCCAGGACCCCGCTGGCCAACAGGGGAACAGTGCCAACGGTGTTGGTGCGGCGCCGTCCAACGCGGCGGTGAATGACCAACAAGTTCGCGGTGAGTCCACAAACAGCTGGACCGCACCGCGCACCAAGCACAAGGACAGCGTCTTGGATGACCAGGAAAGCACAATACCCGCGGAATACCGTCGGCTTGTGGAACGCTACTTTGAGGAACTTTCCAAGCAGGGCGCAAAGAAAGACTCGAAGGACAAATAACTTCCAGCAACGGCCAAAAATGACATCCAAACGCAACAACCCGTCACGGCCCAACGGCGCAATCCGCTACCAGTTCGCGCGATTGGTTGCCGTGCTCGTCAGCCTGAGCGGCTTGATCCTCGGAAGTGTTTCTTCTGCTTCCGCTGACGAATCCGAGGCGCTGCGCAAGAAATACCAGCGACGTGTGGATGCTTCGGTGGAACGCGGGCTGGCGTACCTTGCGGAGATTCAAATCTCCAAAGAAGAGGCTCGCCGCCTCAACAAACCGCATCTCGCCGGTTCCTTCGATGATGACTACGTGCAAGGCAATACCGGAATCGCCGGATTGGCCGTGATGGCATTCCTGGCCAAAGGACATACGCCGGGAGCGGGACCATACGGAGACACCATCAATCTCGGCATTGATTACATCTTGAGCCAGCAGTTGGACAACGGCTTGCTGGTCAGCAAAGATCGCAGCGGTCGAACAACCGGTCTGATGTACTCGCACAGCATCGCCACTCTTTTGCTTTGCGAAGTCACCGGCATGGTCGACGAACAGCGTCAGCAGAAGATCGATGATGTCTTACCTCAAGCGTTGCTTGTGCTGCTGCAAGCTCAGGCAGTTCCCAAGACGGAAATGCATGTCGGCGGATGGCGTTACACGCCAGGGACGACAGACAGCGATCTCTCCTTGACCGGTTGGTCGATCATGGCGCTTCGCGCGGCCAAACTCAACGGAGCCGCCATACCGGATAAACACATCGCCATGGCGATTTCGTACATCCTCAAATGTCGTTCTTTGGATGGATCATTCACGTATCAGCCCAATGTGGGCCGAGGCACCGCGTCGATGACAGGCGTTGCCGTGCTCTGCCTGGAACTCTGCGGCGAACATGGAAATGAAGCGCTAATCCCCGCAGGCGATTACATTCTGCGGGCCCCGCCGCGAATCACAGAGGGTGGACGTCCCTACCGATTCCGCTATTACGCGTTCTATTACTGTGCCCAAGCGATGTTTCAGTTGGGCGGAAAGTACTGGGAGCAATTCGCGCCGCACATGTATGACAGCTTGCTCGCGGATCAAAAAAATGATGGCAGTTGGACCTATGACGGGTCGAGCCGTTTTGGCGCAACGTATCCCACGGCGCTTGCCATTTTGACGCTGACAGTTTCCGCAAGACAACTTCCCATCTATCAGCGGGAAGAAAATTGACCTCAAGAAAACACAATTCTCATAGAAAGACATGACCGACCTGCCAGGTTCAGGATCTGGTTGTTCCGGACCGGGTTGTTCAGGAGATCACCAAATGACAATTCAAAAGTCTTTGTTGACGCTGCTCTTTGCAACGTTCATCTGTTTCATCGGGCAAGCATCCAATCTGTCGGCCACTGAAGATCCTGAGAACCAGGACGCGAATGCCGACGAGATCGCGGATTGGATCAAACAGCTCGGGTCAGAAAGCCTGATCGAACGGCAGAAGGCTCGTGAGAATCTCACGGAAGCTGGTCAAGCGGCCGTGCCGGCGTTGGCACAAGCGGCCCTGTCGGATGAGCGCAAGATCATTGAACTTTCGATCGATGTCCTTGGCGACATCACCCACAAGTCAGAGGACGAAGAAGCGAAGGAAGCCGCAAAGATCACGCTGGAGATGCTGGCCGAAAGCGAACAACCTTCCACCGCGGACCGCGCAAAGTTGGCTTTGGATGCGGAACAAGGGGGCGGCATTCAAGCTTTCCCGGGATGGGACAAACCGGGCTCGGAGTTTGCTCGTGGCGGTGGCGGAGTCAATCGCAGCGTTTCGGTCACCAACATCAACGGCGTCAAAACCATCACCGTCAAAGAGAACGGAATCACAACCACGTTGCAGGATATGGCAGGCGGAAAGATTCGCGTCACCGTCGAAGGGGGAGAAAAGCCCAAGCAATTCGTCGCACAAGACCTTGATGATCTCAAGAAGAAAGACGAAAGCGCGTTCGCGCTCTACCAACAGCAGGCCAACGGCGGCCTGGCGGGCTTTGGCGGGCTCGGTGGCTTTGGAAACCTCGGCCTGGGCGGCAACATGCAAGCCAACGGGAACGCGGCTCAGGCCGGCCAAATCAACTTCGCCGGCGCAAATGCTGCTGAGGTCAGGCAGCGGATCATTCAACAACTGCTTGACCTCAAGGAACGCATGGCCGGAAATCCAGTGATGCAGGAAATGCTGGACGAGCAGATCAAGCAACTGGGAGGCAAATAGCCCATTCCGTAGCCAATTCCGGGATCGGGCCAGTTGGGAAACCGCAAGCGATTGAGTCGATTGCGGACAGTAAACTCCAGGCATAAATATCACGGCGATGGCGGATTTCCGTCATCGCCCTCTTTCTGCGCTGACGTCAAAGAATGCGGGTGTTTCGCCATTTTCCGGTGAAAAATCCGACTGGGGCATTCGCGTTTGTCCGGACCGATCTGCCGAAGTCAAAAAGACTTGGAATCGGGCAGACACGATGAACATCGCATGGCGGATGAGCGACTAAGGGGGTGATGTCGGGGCGAGAGCGATGATTCCAACTTGCCTCAAACTTAGGAAACGGCGAAACTTGGAGCAGACTCAGAGTGTCCAATAGTGACGTGTCTGGTGCTGCGTCAGATGAGTTATGTGCCAACAGTTGGCTAGTCCAGCAGGGCCCACTGGTTGCTTCAAGTAACCCGAATCAATGGCAGTGACTGTGCACCATTCAGGAAGATCAACTTTCGGAGACAAATCCGACAGGCCGATAAAGAGGACTTGTATGAGCCGGCAGAATCCCCTTTCCAGCAAAACGTCCAGCCGCGCGAAACCGCAACAATCGGAGTCGTGCAAATCGTCAGCCAACAAGTCTGGCGAGGCAAAGACTCGCCGCCAGGCTCTCACAAGCCTGGGCGCGATGTTGGGCGGCGGCATAGCGGCTTCCGCATTTCCCGGACTCGTCAGTCCCTTGCGCGCTGCGGAGCCGGCTCCGCAAGATCGCAAGATCCAAGACACCATTCGCCGCGGACTGGAATGGATTGTCAAAACCCAATCACGCCTGGGGCATTGGGAAGCATCCGGTTCGTACCGAGTTCCGATGACAGCCTTGGCCGGCATCGCGCTGACGTGCGAAGGATCAACGACCACGCAGGGGAAATACTCGGCCGCTATTCGTCGTGCGACGGATTACATCATTTCCCGAGCGCGTCCCAACGGGTTGATCGGCGAGCCGGAAGACGCGCGCTACACCTACGGTCACGGCTTCTCGTTGCTCTTTCTTTCCCAAGTGCTGGGAGAAGAAGAGGACGAAGACCGCCGCGAAACCTTGATGGATGTACTCAGCCGTGGCGTGGAATTCACAGGCCAGGCTCAAACTCCAGCAGGCGGTTGGGGATATGTGAGTGCCCGCGATGGCAACAACTTTGACGAAGGTTCGACCACGGTCACGCAAGTGCAGGGGTTGCGTGGTTGCCGTAACTCTGGCGTGACCGTGCCAAAGGACATCATCGACAAGGCAATCAAGTACATCTATGACTGCCAGATGCCAGACGGCGGCATTTGCTACAGCTCGAATAACCGCAGTGGCAGCCGTCCCGCAATCACCGCCGCGGCGATCGCCTGCCTGTTCAACGCGGGCGAGTACGATGGCGAGCGCGTGCAAAAGCTGATCAAGTATTGCAAGTCGCAGCTGTATGACTCCGTCCGCACGGGCCGAAACTCATTCGGCCATTGGCACTACGCGTACTATTACTATTCCCAAGCGGTTTATCGGCAAGGCGGCCAACTCTGGGATGATTACAAGGACGTACTCTATCCCAAACTGCAAACCGAACAAAGCAACGAAGGATCGTGGAGCGGCAACATCGGGCCGATTTACGTGACCTCGTTGAACTTAACGATGCTGCAGTTGGAAAATGAGTTCCTGCCGATCTATCAGCGGTAAACGGTCACGTCGGCAATGGCATAGCTCGATCGGCCATCTGCGTTTCACGGCTGAACAAACTGTGGCTGTGTGGCGCAGTGCACTCCGCCTAGCCCCAGCACCAGATCTCGCGACGGAAACAGGATCGGCTCGCGATTTGGGAACGCGTTGCCAATAAGCTCTGCCGCCGCGACATCTGCCGGATCATCAAATTGCGGGATGATCACGGCGCCGTTGATAACGTAGAAGTTGGCGTAGCTTGCCGGCAACCGTTGCTCTTGAAAGTGGATGGCACGCGGCAGCGGGAGCGGGATGATTTTGAATGATTCGCCTTGGCCGTCGCGGGCTTCTTTGAGGATCCGCAGGTTCTCCCGCAAGGGAGCAAAGTTATCGTCCGCCGGATCATCCTCAACGGCCGCCAGGATTGTGCGTTGATTGACGAACCTCGCTACCTGATCCGCGTGCCCATCCGTGTCGTCTCCGGCGATTTCGCCAGTCAACCAGATCACCTGGGTTGCGCCGCAATACTTCGCCAGCATTTCTTCGGCGGCGGATTGCGTCAGGTCTTCGTTGCGGCGCGGATCGAGGACGCAACTTTGGCCGGCCAGGAAAACTCCATAGCCGTTGGCGTCGATCGCGCCGCCTTCAAACACAATGCCTGGGTCGATCACTTCCATGCCAAGCTTTGCCGCAATCAGCGCCGGCACGCGGTTGTCATCATCGTATGGCGGGTACTTTCCCCCCCAGGCGTTGTAACCCCAGTTAATGAGTTTCGGCGGCGTGCCTGGCGGACCGATAACGAACATCGGTCCATGGTCGCGAGTCCAGGCATCGTTGGTGGGAATGTCCGCATGTAGCGTGACGTTGCTGAGATCGCCGAGCCATTCGCGAGCCTCGTCCGCGCGCGGCGTGCCTTCGGCATTCGTACCGCCACACAGCACATTGACGGGCTCAAAGCGCGCGATCTCTTTGATCAACCGCGTGAAGACACCGGGAATGGGCTCGAACTTGCCGGGCCAGGTCTCACGGTTGTGAGGCCAGGCCAGCCAGGTGGCGGCGTGCGGAGACCATTCGGCGGGTAGCAGCATTCTCGAACAGGCTGGAGGCGAAGTGGTGGAACGCTGGGGACTAGATGCCTGAGAAACAGATGTGGATAGCGAAGCGGATCAATCGCGATATCGCTTCAACAAGTCGCCATACGCATCGATCCGCCGATCGCGCAGGAAGGGCCAATGCGTTCTGGCGGTATCAATCAGTGATGTGTCGCAATCGGCAATGATGATTTCTTCGTATTCGTGCGAGCCTTTGGCGAGGATGTTTCCGTAGGGATCAACAATGAACGATCCGCCCCAGAATTGAACGCCGCCTTCCGTGCCGACGCGGTTGGGCGCCGCCACGTATACCCCGTTGGCGATCGCGTGGCTACGCATCATTGTTTCCCACGCCGCGTGTTGGCTCTCGCCGTAGGTTGCTTTTTCTTCATGCAGCCAACCGATGGCGGTCGGGTAGAAAATGATTTCAGCGCCGGCCAAGGCGGTAAGGCGGGCGGCCTCGGGATACCACTGGTCCCAACAGACGCACGTGCCCAGCCTTGCATTCACGCCGGCGTCAACGGAAAGGAAGCCCAGGTCGCCCGGCGTGAAGTAGAACTTCTCGTAGTACAGCGGGTCATCCGGGATGTGCATCTTGCGATACGTGCCGGCGATCTCCCCTTGCGGATTGAAGAAAACGGCCGTGTTGTGATAGAGCCCTGCCGCGCGACGTTCGAAAAACGAACCGACAATTGCCACGCTGAGTTGTTTCGCCAGGCCGGCGAGGCGTTCGCTGCTGGGGCCGGGGATGGGCTCAGCCCAACTGAAGCGGTCGTGGTCTTCGCTTTGACACGGGTACGGCGTGGCAAACAACTCCTGCAGGCAGATAACGGTGGCGCCGTCGGCAGCAGCGTCCGCAATCTTGGCCGCGGCCTTGTCTAAGTTTGCGGTTTTTTCGTCCGTGCATGACATTTGCACGAGGGCAACGCGGACTGTCGAAGCGGACTTGTTCATTGACTATGGGTGTATGGAGTTGGCTGGCGACCGATGCCGAGGGACTGGTTGTGTGGTTATCATCTCGCCGCAGTAGACATCCGTGAAGGGCGAAATCCGGGCATCGGGCGAATTATGCCTGTGAAGGTGGCGGCGAAGCAGCACCTTGCAGCTTGGCCCGAAAGCGACTTGTGAACGATGGCGCATTGACGCCGGGTTCTTGTGCGTTGATCGCCACACGCCGCTCTTCTGCCGATAGTGGCTGCACTGCGCGGGCTTGCATCTCCAGCACCTCCGCTGTGGCTTCTGACGGATCATTGCCTTGCGCACTGCGGCTGGCGATTCGCTGCCGCAAAGTGTCCATTTCGCTGCTGCAAGCAACGATCACAAATGGCGAGTTAAGCCGCTCTGCCAAATGTTTGAATGCGATGCGCTCTTGCTGGAGCAGGAAGGTGGCGTCAACAACGACGGGATATCCAGCGGATATGATCTGCTCCGCCAGCTCCGCCAAGCGCGTGTATGTCCATTCCGTCGCGGCGGGATTGTAGCGTTCAGAATCCGTACCAAATTGCTTGCGGCGAATGACGTCGGAACGGATGCGGATCGCTCCAAGTTCCTCGACGAGTTGCTTGGCGACAGTGGACTTTCCGCTGCCGGAAAGGCCGTGCGTTATCGCCAGCCACGGCTTGTCTCGCTTGGTCAGCTGCAGCGCCAGTTCAAAATAGTTGAAGAGCTCGGAGGCCGCGTCAGAGTGCTCAGCGGTGTGCGGCTCCGTTTGCCCGCAACGCAACGCGGCAACCTTCGCTCTGACAAGCGCACGATAGACCAGGTAGAAGTTCAGGCCCTGGAGAGCGTCATAGTCATTTGTCGCTTGGAGGTATTCGTTCAGCAGTCGATGTCCGAGATAGGCAGCACCCCGATCTTTGAGATCCATCACGGCGAATGCCAAATCGCTTGCCGTGTCAATCCAACGCAACGCGTCGTTGAATTCGATGCAGTCAAAGACAACGATCTTCCCGTCATTCAGGAACATATTTCCCAAGTGCAAGTCGCCATGACATTCCCGGATGTGACCATCACCTTTGCGAGAGCGGAACCAATCATTCAGACGATGAAACTCACTCTTGCACCAGATTGGCAATTGGGTCGACAACCTTGACGTCAATCGCTGCTCCTCCGTGAGTTCTAAAGAATTCAGACATTCCTCAACAGGCTTCCAAACTTGCGAAGGTGTGCCGGCAATATCATCTAACTTTGCGCGAGAGGCGTGGTGATGAAAGTTGGCGAGCGTTTGGGCAAGATCATCAAACCACTCTCGCTTCAATGCGTCGCGTTCAGCAAGCTGTGAGAGTAATTGACCTTGCGGGAACCGCCGCATTCGTACGGCATATTCCACAACCGCTTCATCCGCAGCGGCGCCTGGATCGTCGCGGGTTGGACTGAGATGGACGCCGCCTTGCTTGTTTCGGCAAAAGGCGCGAACGTCAAGATAGAAGTCTTTCGCCAGTCTTCGGTTCAGTCTCAATTCTTCATGGCAGAAGTGCCTTCGTCGCTCCAAACTGGTGAAGTCACAGAAGCCGAGATCGACGTGCTTTTTAATCTTGTAAGCAACATCACCAACTAGCAGCACGTGCGAAATGTGCGTTTCATGATGCTGCAAATCTTGCCCTGGATGGGCTTCTGTGACTACGGTGATGAGGTCTTGGGTTGATAGCACGGCCACTCCCTTGGGGGTGTCAACTTGCCTTCATCAAAGGACGCAAAAGTACTTGCCGATGAGTTATTAAATCGTGAATAGGGTCAGCTTGCCAATTCTTCAGAATTGGCACATATTGGCTGCGCACTCCGACAAACACCTCCTTTGATTTGCCCCTATGGACTTCGCAACATATTTTTCGTCCGCATTGGATTATGCTGAATTCTTGGCTCGTCACGCTAGCCCTGAAGACTTGGGGAAGTGGGAAGAGTGTTTCAATCGGGCACGACTCACCGACGACCAAGAGAAAGTTGTCAACGGTTTTCAGCGGCGGATGCATGTCTTGTGTATAGCCGGAGCCTGGTGTCCTGATTGCTCCGCCCAATGTCCCATCTTGCAACGCATTGCGGAGGGCAGTCCGGAGATCGACTTACGGTTTATTGACCGCGATGTTTACTCGTCAACCGGCGGTCAATTGACGCTCTGCGGCGGACATCGAGTGCCAACTGTCATCTTCTTGAGCGAGGACGACTACTTCTGCGGTGTGTACGGCGACCGTTCGCTCACGCGATATCGACAAATGGCCGGAAACCTGCCGCGCGAAACTCAGGGAATGACAACACGGCAGATGATCTGCCAGGAATGGCTTAACGAGTTTGAGCGAATTCAGCTCATGCTTGTCACCTCGCCCCGGCTTCAAAGTCTCAGCGGACGTTAGCGCGCTCACATGGACAGTGAGTTGCTTGAGCGCTTGGGCCGCCAATTCCTGTAATTCCGGTTTTTCCGCGCGCAGCGCGGCGCATATTTGATGCGCCGAGCGATGCGGTTTGGATTGCTTCCAGAAGCATCGATCAAACGGATGCTATCCTTTGAAGGTGCTGAAAAGCTATTTGGGTTGGTTTGAGCCTTTGCAGCGGCACGTTGCCGCAAGGACTTCCCGTGATTCGCTTTGGGCTAGTTGGACTGTTCCTGGCTGCGCTTGCGGTTACCTGGACGGTGATGTTGGTGGATCAACAAGCCATCAATCAGGTGATTCAAACAGTCAAGGATCAAAGTCCACGCCATGTGGGGTTTGCCAGCCTGGCGGTGGCCGCCGTGATCGCCGCGCTGATCTTTGTTCCATGGAGCAAGTCACGCGATACTGGTGCCGCCAATAGCGACAACGCGCCGCCGGATGAACCACCGGTCGTTACGCCCAAACGTGTTTCCAACCGCCGTCTTCAAATTCGCGATCAGGTCACACAAGACGTTGGGCATATCCTGGCATCCGGATTGGAAGTCCGCCACTTGATGAGTGATCAATTAGTGACCGTCCAGGCCGATACGAAGTTGAGCGATGTCCGCAAGCTGATGGAAGATGAAGGCATCCGACACCTGGCCGTCTCGAAGGCTGGCGAGTACGGCAATGTCGCCGGAGTCATCAGTGATCGCGATATCATTACTCGGCGCGGCGGCTACGCCATGGACATCATGACGCCTGGCGGCTTGAGCATTTGTCACGGCGCCAAGATTCAAGATGCAATCGACATGATGACGGACCGCGGAATCTCATCCTTGCTGGTGAGTCGCGGTGAGATCATGTGTGGCATCATCACTTCAACGGACCTGCTGATTGGCCTCCGCGAGACCTATGAGATGTTGCGCGGTCTTGTGCCTGACAAAGAGCTAGCCGCGGCCGGCACTCAAGACTGAGCGCATTGTTTAGAAGCCACAAGCCCTTGCCGGCTCAATCTTCAAACGGAGAATCGGGCAAACGGATCGGTGGAGTTTGTTGATGCTCGGCAGCGTGCATCCGTAACAGAGTCAGGCCAATTCCAGCTGCGCCCTGCATGTAGCCGGTTTGAGTTGAGAGATTGTCCGGCTGGACGCGGTGTTCCGCGTGTCGCCAGTTCAAGTGATGCGCGCCATCCACGATTTGCGAATTTGCAGAGCTAAGCAACTCGTTGACGAGTTTCTGAGCGAAGGCATGATACTCGGGCTTCTCATACGCGTGCCCGAGTTCGAGGAAGAACTCCGCAACGCCTGCCGTTCCGCAGCATGATCCATGATTGTTCCAAAAGCCGGGCGTTGATTCAGCTGGGATTCCACTCTGCATGATGGAAGCGGCGGCAGAGTGCACGTAGGTGTGCCATTCGTCATCGCCGGTCGCTTGGGCAAGCGCATAAAACAAGCGTGCAGTGCCAGGAGGGCCATGGCACCATCCCAGATAGAACAAGTCTTCGCCCCCTGGCGCGTGATGAAAGATGCAAAGCCCGCCATGTTCACGGTCGGCGATCGCCAGCAAGTGCTTGGCCCCTCGAATCGCCGCGTTGAGATATTTCTGCTCGCCGGTTTCTTGCCCAAGCTGGCAGAGGAAATATGCGACTCCGGCAGTTCCATGAGAGAAGTTGGGCATGTCACGTGGATAGTCAGGGCTCATCTTCCATGACAAACCTGCTTCGGTTTCTTGTGCCAGTGCGAGCAGCGAATTGCCTGCTTGCCTGGCCAATTGCAATGCATCTTGATCCTCAAGGCTCTTGTGAGCGTCCAAGAGGTAAAGCCCGATGCCGGCAGTGCCGCTGATGATGTCGGTGGAGTTGTTCCAAGCGGCAGAGTTTGAATCCGAGTCTGTGCTTGTTTTGGTCGCCTGTTGATTCACAACTTCCAAGCAATGAACTGCGGCTCGCTTGTATTTTTCGTCACCGGTTACTCTCGCAACTTGCGTCAACGTGAATCCAACTCCAGCGATGCCGGTGTAAAGGCCAGAGTCAATTGCGTCATTCGTCCCGGGCTGCGGCAGGCGGGCAATAAGGCCATCGGCGGCGAGCCTCGCGTCTGCCAGATAGCGATCCTTTTCCACTTGCTCAACAGCTGAGTTATGCATCCCAAGAAGAAACAGCACGACCCCCGAATTGCCGTGGTATAGTGCGATGCTGCTCTCAGGCGAGGCCTCCGGCGTATTTGGCCATCGCAAACCGGTTTCGGTGCGCGTCTCGTGAGTTCGCAGCCAGTTGGCGATGCCCGTCGCGGCCTGCAAGTATTCTTGTCGTGGCTGCGGATCCTGCGTTCTTTGGGGAAGCTCCTCGCATGTCGTAGCTGACAACGCCAGCAACATTGTCCATGCAGCAAGTGGAGTGCTACCTGTCATCATCGCATCCTCCGCGGCCGGTCTTTGAGAACAACGTCTTTGAGAACCACGTCTTTGAGAACAACGTCAACTTTGGACAAGGCCATTCTGGCCCGGTCACGGCGGATTGCAACTAATCGGCCCCAATGGCATGTATCACGTGTGCAGCAACCTTGCCCTCAACTTTGTGTGCCAGGAACTCGTACAATAGGATAGGCGAACCCGCGCCCCTACGTGACAAACAATCGCGACCAGGACCTCACAATGGCATCGTCAGAGGCATCGTCAGACCAAAATTCCCAGCCTGCAGGCGCGCGGCGCTCACGCGTGCTGCGCACAATCGCCTATGTGATGGCAGTCTCGCTGCCAATCGCGGCATTGGCCTGGTTCATCTATGAAACGCGAATGCTGCTCTACCCGCCAACCGGCTTGGAAGAAGTCCAAGTTGATGAGCGCCGATGGGACGGCAACACAAAGATCGCCATCATTCGGCTGGAAGGAACCATCTTCACAGGCGAAGGCGT
>CALJLD010000027.1 GCA_937982665.1 uncultured Planctomycetales bacterium | reverse complement strand
CGGGTGCCACTGGTAACTCGTTACCAGTGCATGCGTACATCGCCGCTATGGCCATCGCCACGCATTTGCAAATCCAAGCAATGCGTGATCGCAACAACTTGATGCACTATTGCCGACGACATCAAAGGTGCCTCGACCACTGGTAACAAGTTAACAGTGGCACCCGTCGGACAGACCTGACCGGTGTTTTCCTTCAACGCCGGCAGATACTCACGACGCTGAGTCCGCAAGGCGCCTACGCATTTCGCTGTTGAGAAGCGGGAGGATTTGGCACCCCAGCGCTCAATTCATACGCGCGCTTGAGAAACAGACAAAACCAACTCGCCAACGGGCGAGATTCACCGCAAGGAGCAATCATGGCCTTTCGTTTTGACAAGCTCACAATCAAGGCTCAGGAAGCCGTCCAACGTGCGCAAGAACTTGCGGCCGATGCCGGCAATCCTCAAATGGAGCCAATGCATCTGTTGGCCGGCTTGGTTGAAGAAGCCGATGGTCTCGTCGCTCCCTTGCTGCAAAAGATCGGCGCGGACCGGAATCGTCTTACGGAGATGGTCCGCGCGGAGTTGAAACATCTGCCCACCGCCTCCGGTGCGGCAACCGGTCACCCGCAACCCAGCCAGGCCACGGTCGGGGTGTTGGAGAACTCGGCCAAGCAAGCAGAGACAATGAAAGACGAGTTCGTCTCAACCGAGCATTTGTTGCTCGCCTTGGCCGCATCGGCTTCCAAAGCCAAAGACTTACTCAAGCTCAACGCCATTGAAGAGAAAGACGTCCTTGCTGCCATCAAAGAGATCCGGGGCAGCGGTCGCGTCACGGATCAATCGCCAGAGGACAAGTTTCAGGCGTTGGAGAAGTTCGGCATTGATCTGGTTGAACTTGCTCAGCGCGGCAAGCTTGATCCGGTCATCGGTCGCGATCAAGAAATTCGCCGCGTAATACAGGTTCTTTCCCGCCGCACAAAGAACAACCCCGTGCTGATTGGCGAGCCGGGCGTTGGTAAGACGGCCATTGCCGAAGGCCTGGCGTCCCGAATTGTGGACGGTGACGTCCCACAAAGCTTGAAGAACAAGCGGGTGATTGCGCTGGACCTGGGAGCCCTTGTTGCTGGAACAAAATTCCGCGGCGAGTTCGAGGATCGGTTGAAATCCGTGCTGCGCGAGATTCAGGATGCCGGCGGCCAGGTGATCTTGTTCATTGACGAGTTGCACACCGTCATCGGTGCTGGTTCCGCCGAAGGCGGCGCGGACGCCGCCAACTTGCTCAAGCCTGCACTCGCCCGCGGCGAACTTCGTTGCATTGGCGCGACCACGCTTGACGAATACCGCAAGCACATCGAAAAGGATGCCGCGCTGGAGCGGCGCTTCCAACCGGTCTATGTCGGCGAACCTAACGTTGAAGACACCGTCGCCATTTTGCGCGGCCTGAAAGGTCGTTACGAAGCACACCACAAAGGCGTGAAGATTAAGGACAGCGCGCTGGTCGCGGCAGCGGAGCTTTCCAACCGTTACATCGCGGACCGCTTTCTGCCGGACAAAGCCATCGACCTGGTGGACGAAGCCGCCAGTCGTTTGGCAATGGAGTTAGAGAGCGTGCCCGCCGAGTTGGACAAGGTCCAACGCCGCATTGTGCAGTTGGAGTTGGCCGCCCGGCAGCTTGAAGAGGAAAAAGAAGAGCACGCACAAGCTCGTCTTAAGGAAATCCGTAGCGAACTGGAGAACCTCCGTCGCGAGGAGGCATCGCTGCGCGAACAGTGGGAGGCCGAGAAGCACGGCTTGGGCAATGTGCAAGATGTTCACAACCGCCTGAACGAACTTGAGCACGAGTACCACCAACTCTACTCACAAGTCAAAGAGCGTCAGGCCACCGGCCAGGCTGTTGCCGAAGAGACCTATCACAAGCTCTACAACCTGGACAGCGACCGCCAAAAACTTGCCGAGCAACTCAGCACCCTGCAAAGCACGCAAAGCGCTGCTGAAGAAGGCAAGGCCGAAGAAACCGACAAGCGACGACTCCTCCGCCAGGAAGTTGGCCCGGACGAAATCGCAGAAGTGGTCAGTGCCTGGACCGGCGTGCCGGTTTCTCGCATGGTGGAAACGGAACGCGCGAAGCTGATCGTTATGGAAGAGCGTTTGCATCAGCGAGTGATTGGTCAGGACGAAGCCGTAGAAGCGGTGGCCAACTCGGTGCGCCGCAGTCGGGCCGGGTTGCAAGACCCGCGCCGGCCGATAGGTTCGTTCCTCTTCCTCGGTCCCACAGGCGTCGGCAAGACGGAACTGTGCAAAGCCTTGGCCCAAGCCTTGTTTGATGATGAAAATGCCATGGTTCGCTTGGACATGAGCGAGTTCATGGAGAAGCATACGGTGAGCCGCTTGATCGGTGCGCCTCCTGGCTATGTTGGCTATGAGGAAGGCGGCCGACTAACCGAAGCCGTGCGCAGGCGACCCTATTGCGTTGTGCTGTTGGACGAAATCGAGAAAGCCCATCGCGACGTCTTCAACATCTTGCTGCAGGTGTTGGATGACGGTCGGCTTTCCGACAATCACGGACACACAGTCGACTTCAGCAACACCATTGTCGTGATGACGTCGAACATCGGCAGTCAGTCGATCCAAGAGATCTCGCGCGATGGCGGAAGTTACGAACAAATGCGCGACGCCGTGCAGGAGCAATTGGAAACTCGCTTCTTGCCGGAGTTCCTCAACCGGATTGATGAGACCATCGTCTTCCATCCGCTTGATCGATCGCAGATCGATAAGATTGCCGAACTGCAGATTGATGACTTGCGAAAGCGCATGGCCGACCGCGACTTGGAATTGCATGTCACTGACGTGGTTGTCAAAGAGCTTGCGGAGCGCGGTTACGATCCGACTTACGGTGCTCGTCCGCTGCGGAGAGTGATCCGGCAATCGATTGAAAACCCTTTGGCGATGGAACTGCTCAAAGCTCCGGCAGCCGGCAAGCAATCAGTCACGGTCGACTTCAAGGACGGCGAGTTCACGTTTGCCGCTCGCCCGGCCGAGTGACATTAGCGGCGTGGCGTCCAGGTGACATTCGTCAAGCCCAGGATCTTTCCGCGCGCTAACCGACCGCCAGGCAAGAGTCAAAAAAGCGCGCGCGGTCTGATGGGCGCTGCGGAAGAACTTCGCATTATTCATCCCTAACGAGCGCCCCCTGGAATACACAAATTAGCCCCGTAGGCTGCTGGGTTAGTATTCCTACGGCGTGTTGATTTTTGGTTTGACAACCTTGAGTTGGCTGGCGCGAATTCTCAGGAATTCTCCAAAAACTGCTCCGCCAGCTGCGCAGCTTCTGTCTTAGCTTCAAATCCACGCTCTTTGGCAATTGAACAACTGACTCATTTCATCGCCAGCGATGTGTGTCTGCCGGTGCGGAGCCACGGATCAATCGCGGCAGTTGCCTGATCGCGCAAGTTGGGCTTCGCACGCTACCGCCGCTCTGGGGGTGCTCAGGAGCCACCCCTGAATGGAGCCACCTGTGGATAGTGAAATCCTGGCGAAAGAGAGCCTGCCAACCGGTCCGCGGTTTGTCCTTGCTTTTGGCGAATTCCGCAATTAAAAAGCATTCGTGATTGTTGACGCGTTGACCATATCGCGTCACCATAGGTGGGTGTTGAAGTCAAAGCGACATGACGCACATTCCAAAACCTTAAAGGGGGAAATCATGAGATTCATCACCGGCACAATGGCAGTGATTCTCTTGGGATGTGGCTTCATTGCGATGAGCCAAAGCTATGCCCACCCAGGTTCTTTGGCGAACCCCAATGAAACCGCCGGCGTGTTTGGCGCGGAGTGCTACTTGCCCAGCCCGTTGCAGGTGTTTGTATGCAGCGGCGGTTTGCCGCCCAGCAATTGCATGGGCTGCGGTTGTCAGCTTCGGTTTTATCCCGACACAGTCGATAGTTCCGGACGCCAAGGCATCTCAAAAATCTGCGATGCGGATCCGCAATGCACCTTTAATGACATTGATACAAGCCGCTTTTGCAATTGCGCCTCCAAAGGCACAAGCCATGAAAGTGGCGAAGGCGGTGGGACCGGAGGTTGATCCTCTGCTGATCTAAGCGGTTTGGTCAGGGCAGGCACAAACAAAACGTTGAACGGAAGCGGAGTCGGTGCGGCTCCGCTTTTTTCTTCGCACGAAAGACCTTTGATCGCGCGAACGTCAAATCGGCGACGAGTATTGAAGCTATGACGCAGGAGTTGAAGAGATCTGCGGTTGTGCTGGCGGTTCTCTTCCTCTTCGGGTTGCAATCGCCGAATCTCACGGCGCGCTCCGCCATCGCTCGCACAACGTTGTCTTCCGGGGCCGTGCAAGAGCCCAATGTGCAAGCTGAACCCGCGCAGCCCAATCAACAGCCAGACGAGGGCGTCAACCAGATTCCCACGGATGAAGAAATTCAAGCCCGGCATCCGATTCACCGGTTGTTGGTTCAAGACTCGGAAGCTCCGGATGCCACCTTGACGCTTGAGCAGTTGATTGCCGGCGTGGCTGACTATCAGCAGCGGCTCACAACGTTGCCCAACTTCTTGATCGACAGCACGGTCGAGAAAGTCGAGGAAGGGGCCCCAACACGCTACGGGCATCCGCTGTCTGGTTTTCGTTGGCTGATTGCTCGTCGGAATAGTGACACCTGGCTGGCGAAAGTCTGGGAACCGGCAGGCGAGAACTTTGTTCCTTATTCCGCATTGTGGCAAGAAGGAATGACGCTGTCGCAAGAGATGCACCATTTCAGCATTGTTTGGGGTGTCGGAGCGCGATTCTCCAACGTCCAGGCATACACAATGCTGATGGGCATCGACATCATTCGCGACATGCCAGGGTCAGACCAACTCCAACGCGAGAAGTCACGGCACTGTATGCTGCAACAGGACTTCATTGATCTTGCTGAGAGATACGTTGTGCTTCCCAAGCAACAGTTGGTTGATGGAGCCTGGTGCCACGTCGTTCAATCACCCGGTTTTCACACCATGTGGATTGACTCCAACCTTGGCTTCGTCATTCGGCAGAGAGTCTACGATTGGCACCAGGACAGCTCATGTGAAAGAGTTGTTTATCAAAAGGACTTTCAAGAAGTTGCGCCAGGCCTTTCGTTTCCGTTCACCATCATTGATGAACTCTATGCTCAGCCGCTGCAGATTGAGCGACCGTTTTGGAACGAGATCACTGCGACTTCAACCAGCCGCGTCATCAACTTCCAGACCGCGGCGATCTCCGAAGAAGTCTTTGATTTGGAAATCCCCGTTGGCGTGGAAGTTTATGATTACGTGACGGAGAAGCAGTTTGTCGTTTCGCCTGCGGACTCACCTCCGTTTGAAGATGCTTTAGACTTCAGCCGGCGGATGGGCGAAAAATCATGGACGACTATTGGTTTCGGTTTAGGTGCGTTGGGCGGATTGCTCATCGCCTTTATGCTTTTCCGCAAGTCCTTTGCGATCATGATGGAACGCAAGTCATCAAATTGAGAGCGTTTGGATTGAGTTGCCAAGAGTTTAAACAGCGCTTAAGAAGTTGCGCCGGCATGATTGCTATGGGCGCGATTCTGGTTTCGCATCTCGGCGAGATGTTCGCCAGTTCGTCGTACGCTGCAATCGTACGTCCGGATGTTCAACAGTCGGAAAGCGGCAATGTTGAATCGGGCACAGTCGACCAGCAGGCCAATGACCAAAGTTTGAATGACCAGCGTTTAGATGACCAAAGTGCCAATGAAGTACGTGCGGACGACTCACGTGAAATCCCCACGCCTTGGCCGGAGGGTTTTCCCAGCGGGCCGTGGTGGAATGATGGTTTGTTTTGCGGACCCAATGCCCTGTTCATCTTGTTGCAGTTGCATGACATTCCGGTTTCGATCGAAGACGTTCATCAGCGGATCGAAATCAAGCCGGGTTTAGGCTGCACGCCGGAGCAACTACGGATTGCCGGTGGCGAATTCGGTTTAGATTTGGAGGAGCGATTTGTGCCGGCGGATGACCTGATCAATCTCAGACGCCCATTCATTTTGCATGGAGCACAAACAGAAGACCGCGACGAATCCAAAGGACATTTCTGGGTTGTTGTTGGGTATGACGAGTCGTCTCAGATGTTCGCCATCGTTGACGGAAGCTCTGGGATTTACAGCATGGCCAGGTCAGCCCAGGTGGAAAAGCAGTACAGCGGTTGGGTCGTCGTTCCCAAGGTGGCCGCGTCGGATTCCAAACTGCAGTTCGCGCAAATCGCGTTCGTTGTCAGTTTAGGGCTGATCGCGTTTGCTGCGGCTTTGCTCCTTTCGCTTGATATGCACATTCGTCGAAGCGCAAGCACTGTAGCGGACACAGCAAAGAGCGCGAGCAGGACGCCCACCGCTGCCTCGTAAGGCAATGGACGACCAAACCCACTTAACGTTTTCAGGTCACAGACAAGTTCAACAATGACCCGACAAGCTCAACAATGACCACAAGCGAACGTCTCTTCGCCCTTGTTTGCCTGGTCGGCTCGATTCTGGGAATCGCGGCGTTCTTCCTCTGGCCCATGCTCTCCGCGGAAGAGGTTGTGGACTATTCCCCACCTGCCCGGACTGGGGATTTGCCACCAATCGCCGTGCGCTATCAGCCTGTGCAAGTTCGTGCTTGGGGCGGTTTTGAAAGCGCTGTCGATAACGACGCGTTGTATTATGCGTTGGACACGTCCGTGCCTTACTCGGGCCAGCCGACGATCGCCCAGTTGCTGCATGAACTTCGCTTGTGGGGGGCACACTCCCCCTTCCCCGTCATCGATGACCTGGTTGGCCGCTCGGGGATGTGGACCGTTGGCGTGCTGTTGGACAATTCGAAGTGTGAAGAACACGTCAAGTTCGCGGAGTCCTTTGGCGGCTTCCTCATCCGTACTCGCTATGGCACGCGTGTTTTGACCGCCGCGGACCCAGGCTTGAACACCGTCTATGCGCAAGGACACTACGGGCAGTTGCTTCAAGTGCTGGCCGAAGTCGGCGCTCCGCTAGGTCAAAGCGTTCTCGATGACGGTGGCGAACGTGGCACGATTGAAGACTTGATCCGCGATGCCGCCGCGCGCTACTCACCCAAGGACGAACAAGAGTTTACTGCAGTGGCATTTGCTTGTTGGTTGGAGCCAGGCGCGGAATGGATGGATCGCTTTGGCAACAGTCACACAATGGATGATGTCGCGCGTGCTTTGGCTCGAACGCGGATTGGTGACGGCACCTGCTACGGCGGACATTTGCCGTACGCCATGATGATGGTGCTTCGCGTCAATGAGCTTGAGCCCATCATCGCGACCGAGACAAAGGAGATGCTGGAAGCTCGGCTCAAGGAATTCTCGCGCGTGCTGACGCGTTCCCAACTTGGCGATGGCTCTTGGGATTACAATTGGTCCGGCAATGAAGAATCCGACTCGGGGGCCCTTGTTTCGACTTCGCAGGAGTATGACCGTATCACGTGTACCGGGCATCATTTGGAATGGATCGCGTTGGCTCCGCCGGAATTACGGCCCGCGGACGAAGTGGTGACCTCCGCAATCAACGCGTTGGCGAAACTTCTGAAGAACATGCCCACCAAAGACGAGCAGTCATTCAAGGACATGTTGCCAGCCAGCCACGGAGCGAGGGCTTTGTCTCTGTTGCGAAATGAAGAGCCGTACGAGTTCTGGGAGCGCGAATTCAAATCGCGAAACCCGGACATGAAGATCGAAGAGAACCGAGCGCCCGACTACCGCGGCGAAGATGGCAACTGAGCCTGGTTGCGGGCAACCGATTGTTGGTTGCGAGACGGCTCGCGACGACTACGTCAAGCTGATCTTGGCTTTCAACTCGTCAAGATCTTGCCCCGTCTCCATGGCGACGGTTTCAAATTGTTCCGTCAAGTTTTGCCGCAAGGCGCCCACGTCTTGGGTCGCCGCAATCGAAACACCAAACACTTCGGCTTCGGTTTGGATCTCGTCGCGAATGTTCAAAGCCAGATCCGTGAATTGGTCAATGTCGACGCCAAAGTTGTGATCCAGCCAACTCATCGCATCCGCCACCCTGCCGCTGGGCAAGGTCCAAATGACGTCCGTCATCAGGTCACCGCCCCGGGCGGCACACGCCAATGGCGAGTCCGAACAGGTGCGGTCATGGTGACGTAAGACGGCATCCAGGATCGTTTCCGGGAAGCCCCAATCGGCGAGCAACTTCCAGCCGAGCATTGCATGGTCAAAGCTGAAATGCTCGCGCTCGGCACTCACCAGACACGTTCCGTTCTTCTTGGCCAGGTGATAGATCGAGCAATAGTCCTTGCTGGCGGCATGAGCAAACAGCAGGATGCCCAAATCGGCAAGCAAGCCAGCAGTGTATGCGTCATGCGGATCGCACTTCTTGTTGATGCCGGCGAGCTTGAACGCAACCGTGGCGGAAGTGATCGACCGCTTCCAATAGTCGTCGTAGAGTTCGCGAGGGGCTCCCTGCGTCAACGTGTCGACAAGGCTGCACGTCATGGCGACCAGTCGCAGCGTCTTTTGGCCAACAAACGTGACCGCTTGCCGCAGGTTGGTGACCTTGCGTCTCAGGCCGAAGCGTGCGGAATTGACCAGCCGCAGGATCTTGGCGCACATCGCCGGATCTCGCTCCAAGCAGTCCACAACCGCCTGAACGTCATAGTCAGCCGTTTTGGTCAGGTTTAACAGGCTGCGAGCGACGTCTGGACACGAGTGCAAGGCGCCAACCTTGGCGATCAACTGCTCCATCGCAGAGATCGTCGATGGGTCGACCGAGTGCTTCGCGTTTTCCATGGGGACGTTCATTGGGCAAATGTACTATCCACTACCAATGCGTGACTCGATTCCTGGATTTTTCCGCTGCCGCCACCCGCCTAGGCGAACTGTTAGAGCCGCTCGGTGGGGTCGTTTGATCCAATGGCCCCAGTTGTTAAGACCAGCCCAACGGACGTCGATTAGGAACCACAGCAAAGTGGAGCCAAGGTCGCATGCTGTAAATCTATGTCAGAAAACAACTTAAGGGTGTAATTTCCGCATTTGAGCATGACCTGCAAACGATCGAGTGCCATAAGTTGTTATTCGTAAGTGATTTATGTCGAATCTACCTTTGGGGAACGGCCAGGTTTTTTCTTCGGCTTGGCCGTGATTTGGACCCGCACAGGCGGTTGGTCGCGGAAGCCGTTGCTTGACTTTACTTATTGTCACACCTACACTTGGAACACGGAATCGCACCGCAAAACGGGGCAAAGCTGCTTATTTTAAGTGTGTGTCCGCCTCGCAGGTCCAGTCCTTTTGAGGAGACGCGACGTGACGAAGAAAGAGATCGTCAAGCAGATCTCGGAAGAGATTGAACTGACGCAACTCAAGACGAAGGAAATCGTCCAGAAGACCTTTGACGCGATCATTGACGCGTTGGTCGAAGAGGGACGAATCGAACTGCGAAACTTCGGCGTTTTCGCGGTTAAGCGTCGCAAGGCGAGGAAAGCTCGCAATCCACGGACCGGCGATAAGGTCGATGTGCCGGAGAAGTTCGTGGTGACCTTTAAGCCAGGTAAGGAGATGGAGGAGAAGGTCCGCGAGATGGAACGCCGCGCCCATGAAGAGGCGAAAGCAGCACAAGCAGCGCAAGCGCATTCTGGGACAGCAGTTCCGGCATCGCCCTCCGGCGAAACAGGGACAAATTCCAACTCTTCAGGCGGAAATGCGGCCACCGATGGCAGTAGCCCTGCCAGTTCGCCCTTCCGCGAGACCCACGGCGCGGGGTCCGGTTACGGAAACAGTCAGAACAATTCAAGTTAGTCTGACTTTTTTGCCGAACGTAGGTACCAACCCCCGGGATATTCCGGTTCTGGGGGTCTTAACGGTCAGTCCGGATTTGCTGGCAGTGCTGTTGAGTAAGTTCGGCCCGGAAACCGCAGGCATGGAAGGCCTGCAGCAAAGAACACAAAGATCGAGCGGCCCCGGATGGCGAACGCGCCGCGTCATGGAGGAATCAGGATGCGCAAGCTTTTGTTCACACTCGCGTTGGGAGCGCTGACGGCATCCCACGTTGGTTGCGTGATTCCCGCCTACAGCGGCGATCCGGTCCGTCGAACGCGGGAACTTATCTTCACGTCTGAAGATATGCGTCAGATGATGGATGAATGGGAACGAATCTGGTTCCTGGACATGCCTAGCAACCTGACGCCGTTCCGCACCTACGGCGGCATCATCTAGGTTGGTTGCGGCCCTCAGGGCCCTGCCGCATGCCAAATATACAAGCCAGGCTGCGAGACTTCGCAGCTCTGGCTTTTTGGCGTTGGCGCTAGGGTTGGGGTCATTGACCGCGTCTGGCACGACGGATAGCTTGCGAAGGTTGGTAACATTCCCGCCTTGCCTTTGATGCTTAATCGTCTGTTGTGACAGCACAGGATTCCAACACGCCGAATGTTCAAGTGGTACCGCCCAACCTTTCGGTCCAGCTTGGTCGGCTGACGCTTCCCAATCCCGTGCTTACGGCTTCGGGCACTTTCGGCTATGCCCGCGAGATGGCTGGCATTGTCGATCTCTCGCGGCTGGGTGGGATCATTCCCAAGACCATCACGGCCGCGCCGCGGGGCGGGAACGCGCCCTGGCGGACGATTGAGACAACAGGCGGCATGCTCAACTCCATTGGGTTGGACAATGATGGCATTGATGCATTCATTGCTGGTCACTTGCCGTATCTCGCTTCGTTGGCGGCTCCTTTGATTGTCAGCATTGCTGGCCGCAATCAGGCGGAGTTCGTCAGCATGGCAAGGCAGCTTTCCGACTGCGATGGCATTGCTGCTTTGGAGTTGAACATCTCCTGCCCGAATGTTTCCGGCGGCGTGGACTTCGGGACCGACCCATCGCAATGTGGACAGTTGGTGAAGTCCACGGTCGCCGCGAGCCGGTTTCCTGTGCTGGCGAAGCTGACACCCAACGTGACGGACATCGTGAGTATCGCGCAAGCGGCAGCCGACGCCGGGGCGGATGCCGTTTCGCTTATCAATACGTGCCTGGGCGTGGCCGTTGATTGGCGCAAGCGAAGGCCGATGCTGGGCAACATGTTTGGGGGACTCAGCGGTCCGGCCATCAAACCCATCGCTTTGGCCGCTGTTTGCAAAGTGGCCGCCGCGGTGAAGGTCCCCATCGTCGGCATCGGCGGAATCGCGAATATCGACGACGTGATGGAGTTCTTGATTGCTGGCGCGACCGCCGTGCAAATCGGCACGGCCAACTTCTACAAGCCCAATGTTTGCACGGAGATTCTGGACGCTCTGCCCGGAGCGTTGAACGAACTAAAAGCTTCATCAGTGCAAGAGATCGTTGGCACGCTGAATCGGCCGACGCCAAGCCCCGCGGTCCCAAGTTCTCCGCCGCCTGTGCAGCAAGATTACGATGACTTGCAGCCGGTGCGAAGCGATGAGGATTCCGCCTGAAGACGCTTCTCAGGAATCGCTCATTCCGCTCGGCGAATGTCTTCGGCAAATCTCAGTGGATACTCATTTCAGCGAGCCCACAAACTCGCTGCCGTGCTCAACGCTAAATTGTTCCAATGCGGTGTCGCCCTGGTTGGGTTGATAGCGGCCGCCCAGGTTGCGTGCCAGGAACTGTTCCGCAATCGCCCAAAAGGAAATCCAACTCTCCGGCGAACGGTAATCGTGAACTTCTTCCGGGTAGACAAGGTAGATAACATCCTTGCCGGCATCGTGAGCCGCGTTTGCCATGTCATCCATTTGCTTTTGCGGAACACGTTGGTCTTGCCCGCCGGTTGTGAGCAAGATGGGCGACTCCAGATCCGCAACCGCATGCAACGGGGATGCATGCTGCAGCATGGTTTGATCACTTTCGTCAAAAGGATCTCCAACCCAGTTATGCCAAAAGGCATTGTTTGCATAGTCTGATTTGGCGAATGCCTCCATGTCTGAGATCCCGTACATGGCGATTCCGCAAGCGTACTTCTCCGGGAAGAACGTGAGCCCGGCCATTGCCGCATATCCGCCGTACGACCAACCCCAGATGGCGACCTTGCCTTCCGCGGCAATCTTGTTTTCAACCACCCAATCCGCGATGTCGACTTTGTCGCGGGTCATCCCGGTGCGCCAGGCTTTTTGTGACTTCTCCACAAACGCTTTGCCCATGCCCACACTGCCGCGGAACTCGCAATTGATCACCGCGTAACCGCGGTTGGCCAGCAGCTGAAAGTTGCGGCAATGGAAGTGCTGGTTCCAGTGCACAACTCCGGCCCAGGGTCCGCCATGAACATACATGACCGCTGGCAACGGTTGATTGGGAATGCCGTCTCCGTCCTCGTCCGTGCCCGGCGGCAGGTAAACGTGAATCGGCAAGTCCAAGCCATCCCGCGACTTGACCGAGAACGCATGCCGCGAAGCAAGTGTCGCATCGCTTAGGCTTGGCAAGTCGTCAATCAACTTCGTCAGCGTTTTGGTATCGCGATCAAACATATAGAACTTGATTGGTCCTCCCGTGAACTCGCGGAGAAACCAACGGCGGTCATCATCGCACGATTGGATGAAGCCGACGTCGCCCGTCAATTGTTCACTGACAATCGCGAAGTCTGCTTCCCAAGCTTCGTTTGTGGTTGCGCGGATGGTTTTCGCGAACAAACCCACGACAGAAGTCACATGGCCGGACTCATCCGCCGAGAACCCAAAGGGGAGCAAATCAACCTGTTCATCTTGGGCAAGTGAGGTGACCTGTTTTGAAGGAAGGTCAAGCCTGTAGAGTTGCGTCTTGTCCGTCTCCGCGTTGCTGGTGTAGTACACGGAATTCCCATCGTCCGAGACCGAGACGATCTTGGAGAATCCGCCCAGCATTGACTCATCCATGCTCCACTCGTGTGCCAAGAATGATTGCCATGCTTCCTGCTCCGCGTCGTACAGGAAGAACTCCTTGCCGCTGCCTGGACGGTTGCGGTGGGCCGCAACAAAGTTCATCTCGCCATCGAAGAACAGGCTTGGATGTGGCTGCAACGGATAGCGTTTTTCCAGCGTGCCTTCCGCGGCATCAAAGATATAGATTCCGGAGTTGTCTTCGCCCGAGGCGCTGATTGAAAAGGCGAACCTATTTCCGCGAACGGCATTCAATGCCGCCGAGTTGATTGTGAACTCGGTCTCGACGTTCTTCCGTTCGCCTTCCCAAGTCATTGTGCCGATCCGCCGCCCGCCCTCGACCTGGTACAGATAAGCCACGCCGTTACTGGTTGGCGCCCAAGAGACGATCGCCTGTTCCGTATCCAAGACGTGAACATCCCGCGGATTGTCAACGGTGATGTAGCGGATCTGTGACGGCTGATCTCGCCAGCGAAACAACAGCCGTTCTCCTTGGGTGTCGGCCTTTAAATCAATGCGCTCGATCCCCTGGAAGAAATCGCTGCGGGCAATCAACCGTTTGTCGTCCTGATCACTGGCGCTTGCCCGCCCGGCGAAAACGGCCACCAGCAAACAACCCAGCATCCCTGAAATCAGCTTTGAAGTTATCCGCGGCCGGAAAACATCACGACCAAGTTGCGTAGCAGGCTGCTCCTGATCTTGAAAACTACGTATTTTTTTCAACATGGTTTTCCGTTTCAATCTTGGCAGTTGTTTGCAGGTAAGGACAGAATTCATGCCTTGTCTCGCGTGCGCGGTAGGTCCTTGCGAGCCTAAGGAGCAGAACCGGCGTCAAGAACGTGAGTTTGGTTCCATCGAGAATGGCGCTGATTGTCCGAGCAAAGTCTCACATAGGATCACGGCACGCACAAGGATCATGGCTTCGCAGCGCGAATCTTGTTGTGAGCCATAATACACTTGGAGTCGCAGCAGCTTCAGTTCCAAGTGCGCGCCATCTCTTTGCCTACTTGTAAGCCGGGTAATACCAGACTCGGCGAACTTTGCCTTCGACGATTTCAAAGACACCCAGCGATGACTGCGAGCGCGTTTCTTCGCCGACGGTCCACGCGACGTGTTCTTCAATTGAGACGAAGCGGCCTGCCTCCATCGATTTGCGAATCTGGCTCTTCACCGTGGGCAAGCTCTTGAAGTACTGTTCCATCTCCTTCTCGATGTCCTGGGCGCGATTTGCCGAGAGTTGAGCCTTGCCATCTTCACCGACATAGTGGATCTCGCATTCATCGTGCATGAGCGCGACCATCTGTTCGGGATCGTGACGGTTGAAGCACTCAATCAGTTGCTGCACAACTTTCTGGTTGTCAGACAACGCTGCGCGATCTTCGTCCTGGCTTTGTGCAAATTTGGGAGTTTGAGACGCCAGTGCCGCGTGCGCACTGGCTGAGGGGAATTGAACGGCCACGACGGTCACAAGAGCGACTAAGACAAACAGCGCGCATTTCGGCTTGTTGATAATCAAGGTGTTCCTCCAAAGTGCTCCAAGGCAAAGATAATCCAATCACTAAAACGTGATCGGACGGACATTGCCTGTCAATACGGCCGCGTCACTTGCGGATTTGGCGAGACATTTTTTCCTAGACTCCGGAAAGCTCATCGATGCTGTCCGCGAACGCTGGCACATCGATTTGCATTCTTCGCAGCATTGTCAGCAGCAAATTAGAGAGCCGCGCGTTGTCATCGATTGGTTGTGTGCACAAGCGATAGTGCGCCATGGGGTCATCTAGACAATACGAATCGATGACCGGCAAATTGAAATCCAGGTGCTTGCCGTGCTTCAGCCCTAACGATGCTCCACCGGCCAGGATCAATGGCAAGTTGGCATTTCCATGGCTATTGCCGTAGGACATTCCGCTGCCGAAGAGAACCATCGTGCGATCGAGGAGCGATTCGCCTTGCTCTGTCACGGACTGCAACCGTTTTAGGAAGTATGCGAATTGTTCAACCAGGAATTCGTCCGTCCGCGTCAGTTTTCGCATCTGTCCAGGATCGCCATTGTGATGCGAGAGTTCATGCCTGGTTTGGTTGATGCCGATCTCCGGCAGTGCCAGGCCGAGACTTTCGCTACCGCTCATGCATGTGATGACGCGAGTGGAATCCGTCTGCAAAGCCAGAGCCATGAGGTCATAGATCGTGCGGTAATAGTCGCCGGCATCGGTCTTGGGAATGTTGCGACACAGATGGTCACGGTCATCGGAAGAAACTTGCGGCTTGGGAACATTCAACCAGCGTGCCGCGGCCGAGGTTTGGCGCTCCAGCCTGCGCACAGCTGTGAGGTATTCATCCATGGTTGCCCGATCCTCGCGTCCCAACTTCCGGTTGAAGTCGCTTGAGTCTTCGAGCAGGAAATCGAGAACGCTCTTCCGCCGTGCGAGCGCTTCTCTTGCTGCTGCCGCATCTTGCCCGTTGCCCGTGCCGAACAACTTCTCGAAAAGCACACGAGGGCGGCCTTCAGCGGGCAGTTGCGTGCCCTCGGGAGTCCATGCCAGCGAACCTCCGGTGATGGTGAGTTCCAGCGAAGGAAAGCGAGTTTGCATTCCGACCTTGTGCGCCATGACCTGATCGACCGAAACAGAATTTCGGAAGCGTCCCTCGGAAATGGGCGCGCCGGTCAGCCAAATCAAGTCGCACTGATGAGCTTTGCCAATGCCGCCGGGATGATGCAGACCGCTGATCGGCGTGATCTCATCACGCAGCGGTTCCAGCGATTTGCAAACATCAGGCATTTGGTAGCCAGAGCCTGCCGATTCAATCTGCCAGGTCAGCGGATTGACGCCGTTGGGGAGATAGATGAACACACTGCGCCGCGGCGCGGCAATTGTGTTTGCGGCACGAACGGACTGCGGCAACATGCAGTTCAGCAAGGGAAGCGCCAGCGAAACGCCGGCGCCACGTAGCAAGTATCGGCGGCTGAGTGGTTTGTTGGGCATGGCAGAGTTGTAGTGGGCAGTCACGCGCGGGCGCGGTGAAAGTTGTGTTTGGGAGGGCGCTCACTCGAACGCATGGCCTCATTTGTGTTTTGCTGTGTTGCGGAACAGGTCAGACATCACGAAGGCTTCCAGCACGTCCCGCAATCGATAGCCGTGATTATTCGCAGCCAGCACAATGCGTTCGATTTCGGGCTCGTCCGCAGGCGTCAACTGACGACGCAGCCCATAGACGGCAAGCTTGCGAACAAACGCCTGGGCGAACTGATCGATGTCCTCGACGAGAAGCTGTTTGAATTCCTCCGCATCGGCAAACGTGCGGCCATCCGCAAGCTGACCGCTGGCATCAACGGGAGGATCCTCGCCGGAGCCGCCGCGAACCTTCTCGACCGTTCGCCAACGCCCCAATGCGTCATAGTTCTCAAAAGCAAAACCGAGCGGATCGATCTTGCGGTGGCATGACGCGCACGCCGGTTGCTTTTGATGGCTTTCCAAGCGGTCACGAATTGTGGCCTTGGCCTGGTTTGCATTGACCGTCGCGATTGGTTCAACATTGGCCGGCGGCGCCGGAATGGACTTGCCCAGAATTGTCTCCCACACCCAAACGCCGCGGTGAACAGGGCGTTGGCGGGCACCATCCGAAGTCAGCGCCAAAATTCCGGCTTGGGTTAGCAACCCGCCCCGCTGTTGATGTGCGATAACTTCGGTCGTGTTTGGCTCGGCGTCCGGACGGACAGTGGTTTGCCCTGAACGCGCAAGTTGCACGCGAACGAACTCGTCTGACGTGATGTTGGAGATTCCGTAGTGGGCGGCCAGACGGGCATCGAGCATCGCCCAATCGGACGCGAGGAATTCTCGCAGCGGCATGTTTCCGGTCAGCATCGTCCGGAAGTATTCAACCGGCTCACGCTTGCAGCTTGCTTCCAGGTGCGCGTCATAGTTTGGATAGAGCGACTTGTCCGGCGGGAACATGCCCACTCGATCCAATTGCAGCCACTGCCGGGGGAATGATTCGACAAACCGCTCCGCGCAGGGATCTTCAACCATCCGTAGAAACTGCCGAAGCAACAAATCGTTGTTCGCCAGTCGGCTCTCACGCGCGAGAGTCAGGAGTTCCTGATCCGGCATTGTGTTCCACAGGAAATACGACAACCGCGAAGCCAGCTCCCACTGCTGCGGAGAAGTTGTCGAAAGTTCGCGCGGCGTTTCTTCGAGATACAGAAACTGTGGAGACGAGAGGACCGCCATCATCGCGGTCTTCGTCGCAGCAAAGAGGCTCTCGCCCTGAGCGACGCGTGTTTCCAACAACCGGCCGAACGTCTCTTGCTCGGCGTCGGTTGGCGTGCGCCGAAAAGCATGTTCGAGAAAATCGCGCAAGCCTGATTTGGCTTCGTTGATAGCACTCACATCCGCTTTCAGAAAGCGATCTCGCCGGTGCTGCTGTTCAAGTGTGACGTGCGGCCCTGTAATCTGAATAATGTCCAACATCAGGCAGGGAAAAAGCGGCGAATTGTCGTCGGCAAGTAACACGATTTGCCATGGCAGATAGCCATCAGCGAAGCTCTGGAATGGCCGATCCAGAGACTTGCGCAAGGCGGACAAGATCGGCGGTCCGTACGTCTGGTTTGCAATGGACAACACATGACGTCCCGCCGGCAAGTGCGCCGTGAACCGTAGTTCCCGGGGGGACTCTTCCGCAGCCTCCCAGTTTCCGGCAAAGAGAACACGGTCGAGTGACTCAGCGGTGACTGTCAGCCAGGGCGAGCGGCCATCGGTTGAATTGAAGCCGCTTAATTGCAAGCGGAACTGATAGTCGCCAGGCGAAGCGATCGCCAATTCGGCTGTGCGAATTGCCTGGCCTGGCCACAAGTCGATTCGCGCGCCGGCTGCCCGAGCTTCTGTCATTTTGTCCGGGGACGCAGAACTTTCCGCCGCAAGCAAGTCAACCGCATCGGCTGACCACTGCCACGCAACAACAGAGGCGGACGGATATGCTTCTTCAATGATGGATTCCGCCGCGGCGACATACCGCTCAGCGTGCGCGGAAGAGAAGGCCTGAGCCTCGCGGACTCGTTCAAATCCCTGCAGGCGATCATCCGGAACCAACCCGCCAGGATTGGCCGGATCGAAAGTCACACCGAGCAGATCATAAACCGTCGTCGCGTACTCTTCGTTTGTCAGCCGCGACCGCATGCCTGAGGCACTCGCGGACTCTCGCAAAGTTGCAGACAGTTGCCCCAACTCTTCAATAAAGCGGTCCAAGTCCACACGGGATGGTTGAACCGGGGCATCATCCGGAGGCATCTCGCCGGTGGCAACCTTTTCAAACATTCGCTGCAACAGTTCCAGATTCGCCGTCTCTGCATCAAAATGCGAACTCTCGAACACAACGTTGCCGGACGGGAGTTCTGTTGAATGACAACTTCGGCAGTTGTTCTGCACAAATTTCCACAGCGAAATTGGAGATTGCGCGGACTGATGCGGCGAAGCGCTAGGCCTCGACTGCAAGAGTCCATCAGCGCCCGCCTGTGCAGCGTCTTGAGCGACGGGCTTTTGTCCAGCGAGGAACGCTGCAACCAGGGCAAGCATGCCAGCGATAATCAAGTAATGGTGCATGATTTGAAGAATCGAGAAGAGCGACATGTGCGCACCAAGAGTTGCGCGCGCGGACCATTGCATTCGATCCATTGCACGCACCCCCTCCCAAAGGGATTGCTGCCAAACTACTGCTTGTCTGACTTGCTCAGTTCTTCCGGCACTTCAAACAGCGCTTCCGGCACATCGACGTCGTGAACAACTTCGTCGAATTGCCAGACCTGTTGCCCAGGCTCAAATCCAGGGAGGTGATGAGTTTCGGATCGCCGCATTGCCATCCAAACGCCATCAATTTTCTTGTAGTCCAAGAGCAGCACTTCCACAGGATATTCACCAGCCGCGGAGGTCAAATTGCGAACTTGCTTGACGAGTCGCCCGTTCTCTTTGTCAAAGAACATGATCAGCTCCTCGCCAGGTTGCGTTTTGGCTTGCACCTTGTACGCGGGACGCTCTTCAACTTCCTCCAGCCCGAGTGTCTTGACTTCTTTGTATAGATCGCGCCATTTCAAAGGCGCTGCCAGGCATGCGGACATGCGGAAGAGGTCGGCGACTTGCCCGGACTTGAACTCGGTCGATTCGTCGCGGCCGTGGCTCGCCGCCCTCCATTCCCACACTTGCTCACCGTTGGTCACGCGAACAAATGACATCACGTCGCCCGTAAATGCCAGGTGACGCTTGTTTGGGGCAACATCTTGATAGACGATCGTGGCGTTGATGTTATGCCCAGCGATGTCGGCTCGGAACGTTCCGGTGATCTTGCGGCTTTTGATTTCCTGAAAGGCACTTCCGCCCATCGCTTCAGCGTATTTGTCCAAGAGTTGTTCGGCGGAGGGCAGGTCTTGCTGTGCGAGCGCGACGTTCGCCGAAGCGACAGACACAAGCATCACGTTGAATATCACGAATGCGAAACGCGACAGTCGAATACAATCAGTTGAAATCACGGCAGGCTCCAATGCGGAAACGAGAAGAAACACCTGGAGTCTATGAGTGTGCGACAAGATTGACGCTTGCTCGATAGGATTCCCTTGAATGGGCTTCAGGGGGAACGAGTTGTCCTATTCGGGCATGAGTCGTCCGCGATTGTTGGATCCGCACGCACGCGTCAGAGTTTTTGTGTTTCTTTTGTGCAATCGTCCGCTAATGGCTTGTCGTAAAACGTATTGAGAAGCAAACTCGAATTGGATGATTCGTTGTTGTGTTGCGCACTTTGGTGTGGAATCATCACTGACTCTTGCTTTGGTTTCGATTGAGCCCAAACTTATTGTTCGCAGGGCTGTTCTTGTGCGGCATGTTCGATGGTTGATTGGCGTTCTGTCCTTGGGCACGTTGGCTGCTTTGTTTCTGACCAGCCAATGGGTGGTCAGTCCATCCGATTCCGAAGATCACGGGAGCAGATGGACGATGATCTTCACGCACTATTCGATCATCTGTTACATCTGGGGCTTGCTGTCTCTGATCTTGCTGCGCGTGGTTGACCGGATCGATTTCGCGCCGGACCGCTGGCTGACCAATGGGGCGCTGCTGTTTGGGTTGGGGATTGTGCTGTCACTGGCGCACGTATTGATCACGACATTTGGGCTGGAAGCCTTCTATCGCTTGATTGGTAGTGCGGATGTTCATCGCGTGGTGAGTTGGCCGATGCGATTTCTGCGCTCGCTGCCGTCCAATATGGCGATCTACCTGGTGATTCTCTCCGTGGTTGTTGCGGTGAAGGCCAATCGCAAGTCACACGAACGCGCGGTCCACTCAGCCCAACTGGAGGGCCAGCTCAAGACCGCGCAATTGGCTGCGCTGAGCAATCAACTGCAACCGCATTTCCTGTTCAACACGCTCAATACCATCGCTTCGCTGACGCGCGAGGATCCCGACACGGCCGAGGAAATGATCATTCGCTTGTGCGTACTATTGCGAGCGAGTTTGGACACGGAGAAATGCCAGGAGGTTGCGCTTGTGGACGAGTTGGAGATCTTGGAGAAGTATGTCGCAATTCAGCAGGTACGGTTCGGCGACAGGATCTCAGTTCAAACTGACGTGAAGGAAACTTGCCTGAACGCCGCGGTACCGACTTTGGTTCTGCAGCCGCTTGTTGAAAACGCGATTGAGCACGGATTCCGCGAGCAGCGCTTCATCGCCAAGGTTGTTATCACTGCCAGGCAAGCTGGCGAGCAACTGTTGATCTCCGTCAGTGACAATGGTTCCGGCTGGAGCGAAGCGACAAGTGATGGCCAAGGAACCGGGATGGCCAACACGGCCGCGCGATTGGAAAGACTTTACGGCGACCGGCAACAATTCACTTATGGCAACCGCCGCGGTGGCGGCTTTACTGTTGAACTGGAATTGCCGTACCGCGAGTTACCCGCAAGCCCTGCGGCCGAGGTCGTTGCGTGAATACATTCCCGACATTAATTGTCGATGATGAGCTGCCTGCGCAACGGCGGTTGAGTTCGCTGTTGGCGGCCCATCACGACTTTCCCGTTGTGGGCGGCGCAGCGGCTGGCGATGAAGCTATCAAGAGTATCAAGACCGTTCGTCCGGCTGTTGTGTTTCTGGACATCCGTATGCCTGGCCTCGACGGTTTGGCAGTGGCCAAGGCGGTTTCCAAGCTTGAGCGTTCCCCGTGGATCGTGTTTGTGACGGCGTTTGATCAACACGCGGTTTCCGCCTTTGAGATTCCGGTGATTGACTACCTGCTCAAACCGGTCGATCAGGATCGCTTGGAGCAAACGCTCGAGCGAATTCGCGGAGTGCATTCCGCTTCGCCAGAAAACGCGGCCGCGTCAGAAGCCAATGGCGCGGACCGGCTGCCAGCCTATGAGCAGCGGCTTGTCGTTCGCGAAGCCTTGGGCAGTCTCGCTTTCGTCAAGGTTGAGGAGATCAATTGGATTCAGGCGGCCGGCAAGAAAGTTGTTCTGCATTGCCGTGAGGCTCGGCATAGCGTCCCGGAGTCCATCGGACGAATCGAACCGCGACTCGATCCCGATCTCTTTGTCCGAATCCACAGATCAACGATTGTCCGTTTGGACGTTGTGCAATCACTGGAACCGCTGTTCCATGGAGACTACCGAGTGATTCTCACAGATGGGACCGAACTGAACATGTCACGGAGTTATAGCTCTAAACTCCGCACCCGTTTTGGAAAACTGCTTTAGCATTACGCGAAAAGAATGTTCTTTGCGCTCAACCGCCACTGACCGGTGGAATGCAGGCAACTTCTTGCGATTCATTCAGTACGTGGCTGTCAATTGCGTAATCGGCGTCCACGGCGAACTTCAACTGCCCAACAATCCCAGCGAGCGTTGGATGTTGCTGCGGGATTGCAACGCGCAGGTCCGCGACAGTCGCTTGATCCGCAAGTTCCACGGAAATGGTGTCGCATTCGGCAAGCTGCCGCGCGACGGCAAAGAGTTTGACCTGTATCCGCATAACAAATGATGCCCAACGCGAGCCAAAAGCAGGAAGCGACTGTTTAAGAATGCAAAGCAGCCCGGAGCAATTTGATCTAGCCAACCGTATCCGTTCGCCGATACGTCCCTTCGATCAGCGTGTTCCAGTGGGATCCGTCCGCTGAATTCTCGACTTTGGTTGTGTATTGGTCAGGGCCTTGCAGAACGTACGTCAGCCGGTCATGGCCGTTATCGCTGACGACGGAAAGTTGCAACGTGTCACCGTCCCATTCCCCCACAAAAGGCTGCTGTGGATTCCAACCTTGCGAATCAAACCAATACAACGTGACCTTGTCACCGCTGTGGTCCAAACCCATTACGCCGTGGGCCGTGTAGGACGGCGAACCATCCTGCAATTGGGCATAACCCATGAAAAGAAACCAACCGCCTAACTCCATCCGCGATTGAATCACGCTGGTGACGTGGACGGGTTCCTCCGCGCCGGGCGGATGCATGGTCTCTTCTCCCTGCCAGTGTCCTGCCAGGCGTGCGATTGCTGCGTGTTTTTCCGTGGCTGATTCAGTCATGGCGCATCACTACAAGTATTCTTGCCAACCGTTCTCTTCCACAAGTTTGACCAGGTCGCGGATCGATTCCTCGTGGTTCTTATCCGCCACCAGCGTAACATTTGGCGTATGCACCACCAAGCAATCGCTCATGCCTAGTGTAACGACCAGGTGATTGCCTTCACTGCGGACGATGCTGTTCTTGGTGTCTTTGATCAGGTGCTTGCCAATCAACGTGTTGCCGTCATTGTCCTGTTCGCGCAGACGGGCCATGGCCTGCCAGCCGCCGACATCATCCCATTCAAACGGCGCTTCAATCACCAGCACATCCTTGGCGTGTTCCATCACGGCGTAGTCAATCGAAATCCCATCGATGGCCGCAAACTCTTCCGCGAAGACCGCGTTGTGATTGTCCGTTCCCCACGCGGCAACAATCTTCCGCAGATGCCCCACCATCACTGGCTGCCGTTCCGCCAGGGCTTCGGCAATGGTGCTCGCCTTCCAGAGGAAGATCCCGCTATTCCAATCGTATTGCCCGCTGTCGAGATACTCTCGCGCGGTATCCGCTGGCGGTTTCTCGCGAAAGCTAGCCACGCGGAAGGTGGGAGGCGAGTCTTCGCCGGTTTGCAGCTGTTCGCCACGTTGGATATAGCCAAAGATCTCCGCGGGATACGTTGGACGGATTCCAAACGTTGCGATCTCCGCGACATCCTCTGCAATCAACTTCGCCGCATACTCCACAGCCTTGCGGAATTTCTCGCTTGGACGAATCACATGATCGGCCGGCATCACAACCATCACCGCATCCGGGTCTTGCTCCAGCAGCAACAGTGCCGCCAACCCAATGCAAGGGGCCGTATCTCGCTTGCAGGGCTCGCCAATTACGGATGAAGGCGGAAGTGCAGGAAGCTGCTCGGCAATTGGAGCGATCAAACATTCGTTCGTGACGATCAACGTCCGCTCAGCTGGCACAAGACCCGCAAGCCGGTTGACGGTCATTTGAATCATCGTCTCGTCACCGGCCAGCGCGATGAGTTGCTTCGGCGAATCGCGCCGACTGACCGGCCAGAAACGCGTGCCGGATCCTCCGGCCATTATCACGGCATGCAACATCGCAGCTCTCCTGGTTCAGTTCGGCAAGTTCAACAACAATTCAAGACAACACGCACTTCACGCTTTGGGGCTAATGAGCACCACCCAGCAACAAACGTAACGAATCCGACATGTCCGCGTAATCCTCCGTATCCGGCGGGCCTGGCGCGAAGAAATAATGGCATTCCGCAGGTGACTGAGAGAGGGTAATGATCGACGAGGAAACCGTGCCGCGCTCCGGTCGCCGAATGATGATTGAGCTTGCTCGCTTTAGGTCCGTGCTCTTGGCGGCATCATCATTGAATGCGCAAACATTCTTCGCCGCCGCTACAAACTCCTGCACGGTTGCGTAGCGAGCTTCAGTCAGCATCGCCCGCGCCGTTGCTTGTCGTGGGTCATTGGGATCGTTCGCGTCGCCATTGGTCAACAAATGCAACCCCGGCTCAAGCTCAAGAGTTTCAAGTTGTTCGCCACCGTGGACGATGAAGCCGCCCTTTGCGTCAGCCATTAGAAAGTTCGCACCGAGATAACCTCCAGTACTCAACTCGCGGACAGCCAGTTCCGCAGCCTCGGAAGCTGATTCGCAACTCAGCAACTCCCGGCAGAGCAACCCGCGCGAACGCGGCTGCGGCACACGCGATGGTTGCGGGCGGTTTGTCACCGCAACAACACCCCCCTGCCCGTTCACGCCCAACCAGGTTCCGCCGACAGTCACATCCGTTCCGCACATGACAGAGGGAGAACCTTCATAAACTTCCGGCGGTCGACTGGGCCGCGCGTACGCTTCCTCACGATTGGCCGCCAACAGGATTGGCGCCGTCGGCGAAAAGCCAATGTGGACGGCAAGCAAACACATCTTGTTCTTAGACAATGCCCCGCATGCCCCATCATACGTTCAAAGCCACGGTCCCTCTTTGTACGAGAAATCCGTACAATGCAACACCGCTGGCAGCATGATTCTCAATGCGTGGATGACGCAGAAGCGCGACAGCCGCGCCGTTCGCTCATTCGCAGCCAGCGAAAATTACAACCACCCTTCAGGCGGCTCAACATGTCTCTCACCTACGGCAAGTATCTCAAGGTCGCCGAATTGCTCTCGTTGCAAGAGCCGCTCTCGAATCCGGAAGAGCACGATGAGCTGCTCTTTATCACCACCCATCAAACCTATGAGTTGTGGTTCAAGCAACTGTTACACGAGCTGGACAAAGTCTGCACGGACTTTTCCGAGAATTGCCTGTTTGCGGCGATCGCCACCTTCAAGCGATTGCGCACGATGATGAAAGTGCTGGTCGCGCAGTTGGACATTCTGGAAACCATGACGCCGATGTCCTTCACCAGCTTTCGCAACCGGCTGGAAACCTCGTCCGGCTTTCAGTCCTGGCAGTTTCGCGAGGTGGAATACCTGTTGGGCTACAAACGGCCGGACATGTTGAAATATGTCGATCCCGAGGAAGGCGACTTCGACAAACTGCGACGGCGACTCGGCCAGCCATCGCTAATTGACTTCTTCTACCAGTTCTTGGAGCTCAACGGCATCACAATCCCCGCTGCCATCAAGCAGAAGGATGTTACCGCATCAACCGTGCCTGATGAGAAGGTGCAGGATGGCATCTTCTCGCTCTATCGAAATGATCCGCGGATGGAGATCCTGTTTGAGTCGATGACCGACTTTGACGAAGGCTTACAGGAATGGCGTTACCGGCACGTCAAGGTTGTCGAGCGCACAATCGGCAACAAGCACGGAACAGGCGGTTCGTTGGGCGTCGCCTTCCTGAAGAAGTCTCTGTTCCAGCCAATCTTCCCTGACTTGTGGGCGATTCGTCATCGGCTGTAAGCGCATTGGCCTGCCGCAACTATTCTCGTTGCTTCTGTAACACAATAGCCCTGCGTTGGGCGGCGGCCCGGTCTCGCGTTCCCCAACGCCAGCAAATGTACGCGGCCGCAAGAACCAGCAGAAACAAAACGGCCGCCAGCGCAAACTCGCGTGTTCCCCACGGCGCGCCGGAATCAACGGCCTGACTTGGTGTTCGTTCTAGTGCGCCACCGATGATCAGCGGAGCCCGCTGCTGGCCAGCTTCGGCCGCGACGAATTTTGCGGATGTGTAACGCCAGTTCTTGAGATACACGCCGGAGAGTTGTACGGGGATGGAAAGTCGGTCCCCTTCCGGGATTCCGGCCGGCAACTCGCTCGTACAAAACGTCACGGGATACCGCGCCACCACTTCATCAAAGCCAGGCAATCGGAAGGGGCCTTCCACAAACACGTCCACTTCAAAGTATTCGCGCGTCCCGTATTTGTTGATCAATTCCGGATCATCCACATGAATCTTGAGCGCGCGCCGGGCAATCCCCTGCAACTGCACAATCTCGCCACGCCAGCTGCGAGCATCGGCCATGAAACCAACCATCAATCTTCGCGATGTCTCCTCAAGCGAAGTGCCACGAACTTCGCGGTGGCTCAACGTATCCATCGCTGCCGACTGAAGTTCGGCCGGGCTGAGCTTTCGCATTGCCGAGAGCAAACCATGAAAGGCCGGCGCATCAGACGTCACGATCTTGCCTTCGGGGGCGACTTCTTCCAATGACGCGACATCAAAACCGGCCTCGCCGAGCAAAGTCTTCGGATACCAGGCAAGTCTCCGTGTCGCCAAAACGGGGCGATGTGTCGCAGTGCCAGCCACGTCGCCCGCCCGTTTGAGGAACACCGCGTCAAAGTGAACGGTTTCGTCCAACTCCGGCTTGCCGCCGTCCGCACGGGGCAACCATTGCAACGGAGCGATCGGCGAGAACACGTCGCATTGATACTGCTCGCCGGAACCAACACTTACGGCAACTGTGCAATGAAAAATCACGGAGAAGCCCAGCCGCTCATGCAACTCCGGCACAACCGTGATTCCGCGACAGCCAATAACCCGCCCATCAACTTGAACCAATTTCCCACGATGCTCGTCCGGATCCGCCATGAATCCCGGCAGGTTCTCCATCTTCACGGCATACCGGCCGATTTGATCCGGCGGCAGATTGATCAACGCGGCCAATGTGCGCTCCAGCGTCTCGCGTTCGTCCAGCGAGAAAGGACGATCATCGAACATGTGGCGAAGTTGGCTCGCATCAACACCTCGGGCGGCCAATACATCGCGGAACGTCAACTCGTCTTGCTCGTCAACTTCAGCTTCGGCCGGATCCTGCGTGTTGCTTGTAACTGGTGGAGCGGCAAGCGGCAGGTCTTGTCCACGCGCAATCGCTGCGAAGCCAGCAATTGCCAGGCAGACAAACGCAATCTTGAGTTGCCTTGCCAGGTTACTCACCTCGCCGCCTCTCAAGTCGTGCCAGGATTGCCTCGGCGGACCGTTCCGCGGAGCCCTTCTTTCCGCTGGTCACCCTCCGATACGCAAACAGAAACACGGTGGCAGCCAACAATGCAATCACCCCGCTGATGACAATCATGTCGATTGTGGATTCTTCCGTAGCGGCTTGCTGCGCTGGACCGGTTAACTCAACTTGCTTTGCCAGCAACAACGGGGCGAGCGCCGGCTCATTCGCGGCTCCGTAGACGAGTCGCTTGAAGAACACACCGGTCACACTTGCCGGCTGCTTCATCCGCCCCGATTCGGGATAGCCTTCGGGCAAGTTCAATGCATAGATCAAGATCGGTTCGGAACGGTGATCATCAGGCTGCAAAAAGAACTCGTGCCAGCGCTCAATCGCCGCCCCCGGCGCAGTTGCGTTTCCTTCAGCGTCGTCGCCTTGCTGATCGATATCGCCTTCGTCCGGTGAACGCCTTCTGGTGGAAACCTGGCGGAGCGTTCCCGTCACAGTCACCAATTGTCCGCGATAGTGGTCCGGCTGTTGAAACAGCTGCGCGTAGGCAACGCGACCACCGGAAGCGGCAACAATCTCGGAATGGGGCGTCTGTTGCAGCCAATCCATGGTTGTGAAAAACGGCACCCGATCCGCGCTGCGGAACAGCGTGTCGTCCTCGATCGGCTGGTAAAGTTCCCCCGGCAGTGGACGGGATTTCGCATCGTCGTGGGGCGTCTCTCCGACTTGTGGAGCGGCCTGAGGTTGTGCCGGTTGCTGCGGGGGAAACATCCAAGCCCACATCGCCGGGTCTCGCGCGCGATACATCAGGAACAGCACCAGCAGCAACGTGGCGGATAAGCGCAGAATCTTGTTATGACCCGTTTGTGGCGGGCGGCGAAAAACATCCGCGCGATTCCGGCGAGATTGCGGCACGATTTAAGCCAACACGAGAAACAACCAACAAAGAACGATTGCCCAAAGGGGCGATGCTCACGTCAATAATTGCATTGTATTTGGCAGCGCTCAGTTCGACCAGCAATCCGCGCCACGCCCGATCTTGCCAGCATTGCATCCGGCGACGAGGCAGCCTGGCAAAGTTCTGTCGGTTCTATGGGACAAAGCGGAGACGTTGGCATGTTTGGCCGATAAAGACCAGAGCTTGACCCAACTCTGTTCGCATTTGCTCGCGAAACACCATGTCGCATCAGCCCGATCCCGCTGCGCTTCTGGAACTTGTCATCGCTGGATTTCTCCGCCACGGAGCAACAGACGAGGAATGTCACGCTTTGCGAGAGACGATCTTGATTCGTGATGGGGCCTATTATGGCCGCTCTTTCCGCACCACTCGATTGATGGCCACGATGATTGCGGAAACCGGCTGTGTGCAATTTCACACGTCTTCCGGCGATTTGCTCGAGTCCCTGTCAACGGTTGGCGAAACTGCATCGTCCGTTGAACTCAGAAAGGCCGCTTGAGCTTGAACGTCATTGTTGCGATCGCTCTCTTGCGTTGACGCTGACAAGCCAGCCAGGAATACAACCGCCACCAACACGGCCAACAGGACGATCCAGATCAGGATCGCTCGCCCTGTGGCTTTCTTCGCGCGTTCCGCTTCCCACCAACTGCGCGGCCGTACGCCTGTCAGCAGGAACGTCCCCACGCCTGCCAGATTCACGCAGATCACGTTGGCAACCGTCAGCAAGAATGCGCGACCGCTGAGACCCCACTCGCCCTGCCCCAACAACATTCCGCTTGTGGTCAGTGGCGGCACCAAAGCCACGGCCACCATCACCCCAATCACGGCACCAGCCACATTTCGTGTGAAGGCCAAAGTGCCGGCCGCGCCCGCACACAGCGCCAGCAACAGGTCGCCAATCCCGACTGTTGTTCGCGAAGCAATCGCCGGCACTTTGGCGTCAATTGTGAAGATCAGCCCAATCAGAATCGCGAATCCAAATGCGCTGGCAACTCCGGCAGCATTCGTGATCAAAGCGCTGCGGATCAGTTTGCGATCACCGAGGGTTGTGCCCAATGCCAAAGCAACATTCGGACCCAACAGCGGCGCAATCACCATTGCCCCAATGATCACGGCTACATCATCCCGAATCAGTCCAATCGCGGCCACAATCGCGGACAAGACTGTCATCGCGATGAACACAGCCGTTACACCCAGGCCATCGGTGACTTCCGTGTAGAGTTCTTCGCGACTGATCCGCAGTCGATCAGGTTTCGGCTTCTCCTCGTCAGATTCTTCCTTCTTTTTCTCTTCCTCCGGCTCCGGCCGTGGCAAGACGGCTTCCACGGGAAACAACACCACGTGAAAGCCCTTCGCGTGGGAATAGCGCTGATCGAACCGGTCCATGATCGGCTCTATCTCTTCTGCCGGAATGAGCAGATGCACAACAATCTGCCCGGCGTCTTCATCGCGCCAGCGGCCGAGAATATCGCGACCCTCCAGCATGTCGTCCAGATTGCCATCGGCCGTCTCTGGCAGATAAATTTGCATCACGCGAAGTGGCATCAGTCATTGATTCCTTGGTCGATCATTGCTGTGAACCCGGCTGAGAATCGAATTGTCTTGAGAGTTGGCGAATTCGCAAACCCCTGCCCTTCATCCTGGCCCGCTTTCGCCCTCGACACAATCTCCG
Organism: uncultured Planctomycetales bacterium; assembly: GCA_937982665.1. Taxonomy (GTDB): domain Bacteria; phylum Planctomycetota; class Planctomycetia; order Pirellulales; family S012-138; genus CALJLD01. The sequence continues at coordinate 11,626 of CALJLD010000027.1, read as the reverse complement.
TAAAATGCCGCAAATTGCGAAGTCACACTCGCTCGGGCCATCAGGCCATACCACTTCACTTGAGGATAGCTTCCGTGCGTTGGACGCAGACATTCATTCCCACAATGAAGGAATCGCCCGAGGGCGCGGAGATTCCCAGCCACAAACTCATGATTCGGGCGGGGCTGATCCAGCAGGTCATGGCTGGCGCCTACACCTATCTTCCGCTGGGATTGCGATCCCTCAAAAAGGCCGAACGCATTGTCCGGGAAGAGATGGACAAGGCCGGCGCTGTGGAACTTCTGATGCCGGCCTTAAGCCCCATCTCTTTGTGGGAGAAGACTGGCCGCGTCTCGGCTTTCGGTAACGTGCTGATCAACTTCAAGGTCAACCGCGCCGGCAAGCAAGTTCATCTGGCACTCGGGCCCACGCATGAAGAGGTCATCACCGACCTCGTCTCGCGGCACATCTCCAGCTATCGACAAATGCCGATCACGCTGTACCAGGTGCAGAACAAGTTCCGTAACGAGGAGCGTCCGCGTTTTGGCGTACTGCGAACCAGCGAGTTCCTGATGAAGGACGCCTACAGCTTTGACACGAATGTGGAAAGCCTGGGCCGCAGTTATGACGCCATGTATGACGCCTACTGCAAGATCTTCACCCGCGCCGGGCTGAAGTACCTGGCCGTGGAGGCCGAAAGCGGACCCATCGGCGGTGACGCCAGCCATGAGTTCATGGTTGTGGCTGAGAACGGGGAAGACGTCGTCGTCCATTGCGAAGAGTCCGGCTACGCCGCGAACCTGGAACGAGCGGAAACCGGGCCGCGCGGGCTTGAGCCCTTCGCTGGCGAACCGCAAGGCGTGAAGAAGGTTCCCACGCCGGAAGCTTCCAGCATCGAGGCCGTCTCCAAGATGCTGAAGTGCAAGCCTTCGGACATGATCAAGACGTTGATCTACATGGCGGATGACAAGCCGATCGCCGTGCTCATCCGTGGCGATCACGAAGCCAACGAGAACAAGGTTCGCCGTGCTGTCGGCGCGTCGGCCGTCGAACTTGCGCCGGCGGATGTCATCAACAAAGTCACCGGCGCACCGGTCGGCTTTGCCGGACCCATCGGCATGCAGGAAGAAATTCCCATCTGGGCCGATTTCGACGTCCGCGCGATGGGCAATATGGTCACTGGCGCCAACGAAGGCGACATGCACTACACCGGGGTCAACCTCGGCCGTGACTTCAGCGTGCCGGATGATCACTTTGCCGATTTGCGGAACGTGGAAGATGGCGATCCGGCACCGGAAGGCAAGGGCACACTTTCGCTGCGGCACGCCATTGAAGTCGGCCACGTTTTCAAGCTCGGGACGAAGTACTCGGAAGCCTTGGGCGCGAAGTTCCTGGACGACCAGGAAAAGCAGCACCCAATCATCATGGGCTGTTACGGCATCGGCGTGAATCGCATCATTGCGTCGCTCGTCGAGACCAGTCACGACGACTTCGGCATCATCTGGCCGATGTCGCTGGCTCCGTACGAACTCTTGATCACGCCGCTCAATGTGAAATCAGAAGAAGTCATGAAGGTTGCCAACGGCCTCTATGACGATCTCCGCGCCGCCGGCGTGGAAGTGCTGATGGACGATCGCGATCAGCGGCCAGGCTTCAAGTTCAAAGATGCGGACTTGATCGGCATTCCGCTCCGCGTGGTCGTCGGCGAACGTGGACTCAAAGAAGGTCAGTTGGAAATCAAGTGGCGAACGGAGTCCGATGCCAACATGATTCCGCTGGAAGGCGCAGTGGCAAAACTGGCCGGCATGGTGGAAGAAGCGCGAGCTTAGTCGAGCGGGATCAACAAGCCATGGGTGAATTGCGGCCGCGCGAGAAAGTGATGCTGGTGTTGGCCGCGTTCTGTCGGCATGACAGCGCGCTCGCCTGGACGCGCGAGAAGTGCATTGCCGAGTTCGGGCCGATTGCACTTGCCAGCGAGCCGTTTCCGTTCGAGCAGACGTCGTACTACGAAGCCGAGATGGGGGCCGCGCTCCGCAAGCAGTTCTTTGCATTCAAGCAGTTAATCGATCTCAACGCTTTGCCGGAGATCAAACTGCTGACCAACGACTGGGAACAGGAACTGGCCGCCACCGGCGAGTACCCGGATTCACGACCACTGAATCTCGACCCCGGCTATCTCTGCCTCGGCAAGCTCGTTCTGGCGACAACGAAGGATCACGCCCATCGCATTTACTTGCGGAAAGGCATCTTCGCGGAAGTCACGCTTCACTACGACCGCGTCTCCGGCTGGCAGCCCAACACCTGGACATTCGCCGACTATCGCGAGCCGGCACTGTGGGAGTTTTTGGAACGGTGCCGGAAGGAGTATCGGGAGTTGGCGAAGCAAAGTGCATAAGTTGGCGCTACGCACATCAAATATTGTGCGCCCGTTGGCAATCAGAACCGTGCACGGTGCGCTTGATTCTGTAGAATGATCCGACTGATCTTCTCTTGTTCTTTCACGATGCTCGACACCGAGGTACAGCCGGTTGGCACCTCTGAACCTTCGAGCACACAAAGGGGTAATGCATGCCTGTTGCTGTTCAGTGTGTTTGCGGGGTTCAACTCAAGGCGAATGACGAACTCCAAGGTAAGTCCGCAAAATGCCCAAAGTGCGGAAATTCAATCGCGGTGCCACATCATGCTGCGAATCGTGGCGCCGCCGCGAACAACGTCGCTGCTCCGGCAATCACCGTGCAATGTGCTTGTGGCAGGACCATTCGAGCGAACTCACAACTGGCCGGGAAGCAAGTCAATTGCCCGGCATGTCAACTTCCGCTGCAAATTCCCGGAGGAGTTGCTGACGCATCGGGTTTGACTCTTTTGGAACCGAGCGACGACGCAGCCGACCCGTTTGGTTTGAATACAATGCCAAGCGCAACTGCGGGAATGGTTCCTCCTCCCGCTGGCAATTCTCTCGGTGCGCCCCAGCAGATGCCTGCTGGGTTCACGTTTGCTCCGGTAGCCGGCACACAAACGCCGCAGGCCAACAATTACACTCAGCCACGACGCAGGACGAAACGGACGACAACGCTGGAGATTGAGTCTGACATTTTCACGATCATTGTTGCCGTGTTTTGCATTCTGCACGGCCTGGGACGTATCTCCGTCTTCGGTATTGCCTTCTTGTTTACCTCCGGCGGAATCTTCTCGCTGGTGGGGATTGTGAGCTTGTTGACCGTCGCGGCCAGCATCGGAATCGGCGTGGCCGGTGTAGGTCTGTTGACCAATCAATATTGGGCGAAGCAAGTTGGTGGTATCTCGGCCGTGGTTTATCTCGTGCTCATGGTGACATCCCTGGTTGTCGCCATGATTGCAAGCAGCTCAGAGACAACCGGCCTCGCCATGCGGTTTTCGTACCTTTGGGTGCCGCGCTTGCTGGCAGAGGCCGTAACGCCAGCAATGTTGCTCTACAAGCTCTCGCGCGATGACTGAGAATTCTCCCGCTGGGTGCCCCAGGTAGCTTGTCACCAGTGCCCTTGGCAGCAAGTTCAGCCTGGCCGAGAAGTGAACTTCGAAGACTTCGGCATTGATTCAAATGTCCTTAACGTTGTTCATCCAAGCACCCAACGAATGGGACAAAGTCTCAGAGGCCTTGCTCGCGTTGACCCGGAACATGGCATCGGAAGTGCGGTTCCTCGGCAGCCATGCGGACATCTCTGCTGACCCCGCGGTTGTCGAAGTCGTCGTCATGGAACTCAACGGCGAGGCCGACCACGCGTTGGAGATCTTTTGGAAAGGCCTGACAGAACTCGCGGCCGATTCTGTGGGCATGTACTTGGCGCACGCGCTCGAATCGCCAGTCCTTGCCCCGCACACCAATCCGTCATCATCCGCATGTTGGCTCCGCCTGCTGCCCGGCGGCATGATCGAGGAAATCGAATTGGACATGTCGAAGCTCAACGATGATTCAACCGTGGCGTACAGGGCGCGATGACAGCCGGCGGAATCGGGTCAAGCCAAGCCCGACAAGATCACTGCTGGACGAGTCCGGTAGGGTGGGTGAAACCCACCTTTCTTTGAGCGCGTCTTCAAGGTGGATTTCACGCAACCCCACGAATACTGCAATCAAAGCGTCCGTTAGCTTGCGGGGAGCGAAGCGCAACCCACCTTTCATTCGTTGTGAATTCCGTTTGGCTTTGGCATTCGTGCGGAGTACCAATATTGGAGAGTCGTCACTCGATGATTAATCGCCCGGCGCTGAAAGGTGGGTTTCACTGCGCTTCACCCACCCTGCGTTCTGAGATTTAGCAACCACTAAGCCGTTCAAAGCAGTTTCTCTTCTCGTCGAACGGAATCGAAGGTATCGCCACCATGGTCGAAGCCATAGCATCTGCAATCGTAATTGCCGCCGCAGCCTTTCTGATTTGCGTGGCTGCCATGTCATTCTTCGCCCCTAAGCTTGCTACTCGGTTCCTGGATGGATTTGCTAGTTCGGCCCGAGCGCACATGACGGAAATGACGATACGGCTAGTGGTAGGCTGGTCGTTCGTGGTCTATGCGCCTCGAATGCTCTACTCCGACGTGTTCTCGGTTTTTGGCTGGGTGCTGGTCGTCACCTCAGCGATGCTTCTGCTAATTCCATGGCGATGGCATCATCGATTTGCTGAGAGCGCAGTCCGCCCTTTAACACGTCATGTTTGGCTATTCGGCACAGTTTCGCTCCCGCTCGGAGGTGTTATCTTGTTTGCCGTTTTAGGTGGAGGTTCGTCTACCTAACAAGATTCAGCGTCCCAGTTGGTAGGGTGAGTGAAGCGCAGCGCAACCCACCTTTCATTGGTTGAGAATTCCGTTTGGCTTTGGCTTTCCTGCGGAGTACCAATATTGGAGAGTCATCACTCGAAGAACAATCGCCCGGCGCTGAAAAGGTGGGTTTCACTGCGCTCCGAACTGGCGTCTTATTTAATCGATATGATCCGCCGACTGTGTGGTTTGGCGCATCAAGTCGGTGCGTCGTCAAACGATTCAAATCCCTCGAAGTGTATCTGAATATTTACCGCATGAACAACTGATGCTTATCGCAGTGTCACCCAAGGGTGTTATCTTTATTGGACAAGAACAATCCTCACATTTGACATTGGAGACTTTTCCGGTGGAGTTGTATTCCTCCATTGCTGCCGAGATCTTCTCTAGGTACGCCCGCTCAAATTGCTTTTCTTGATCGCTCATTCCTGCTCCTTGAAGTACGGCAATTCGGGTAGCAAATCGCGCAGTCGCTTTCCTTCCAGCCGGGCTCTTTCCGCTGCGTCTCTGAGCAGTTGGTATCGCTCAACTTTGTTGAGCCCTTTCAATTGACGTCCAACCAAACTCGCTTGGACTTCATCGAGCAACGATCCGGCGGCTAGATCTTTGCCAGCTCTCGTTGTTACAGGGTGACCAGCCTCATGTGCGATAACCGCTCGTGGTGTGAGGCGTTCCAAGACGGAGCCGCCGATTCTTGCATCGAGTTGGGCAGGTAGCACATTTGGTCCAATCAACACTTTATCCAACATATCGGAATAAGCGGAACCGAGTCGATAGAACTGTATATCGTCGGGACCTAGGCCAACTTGGCCAGCAAGTCCGGTAGGGTGGGTGAAACCCACCCTTCATTGGTTGAGAATTCCGTTGGGCTTTGGCTTTCGTGTGGAATACCTGTGCCACAGAGTCACCGCTCGATGAACAATCGCCCGGCGCTGTGAAGGTGGGTTTCACTGCGCTCCACCCACCCTACTTTCTAGCAATCAGAAATCGCAGAGCCCGACGTTTTGCACGAACTCTGCTTGTTGGCCATCCCATGACCAAAGGTCAGCCGTTTCGCCGCCCGCATGGCTGCCCCAAGCCATCCCTGAAACCACGAGCCATGGTTCAGTGCCATCACGAGTCTTCAACACCATGCCTTTCGTCCAAGGACCATTCGGCCTTGGCGGATCTTCGATGTGCCACCAGTATTCCGTGAACCACCGGAATGCTGCTGGCGGGTGGTCGTAGATGGTCTGCCATTCCCTTTGTTCGTCTGGCGTCAGGAGAATGCACCGGTCATCATTGCCTGGCCACAGAGAAATTGCGGTGGCGATGCCAACAAATGGAATGGAGCAAAGCAAGACTTCGTTTTGCCGACGTTGCGGAAGCCGTTCTGCCTTGTTGATGAGTGACGCGTAGATGGGCAGTTTTGCCTTGTCGCGAACACTCAACGAATCAGCCGTCGGAGTTGGGTTTGCTGCGCGCGCGTTTGCCGCAAATTCACGGAGTCTCGGCGACCATTCGTGGAAGAGTCGGTCCGCTTCTTCAAGCTCGCCGACAAATCTGTGAACGAAATCGACGCCTTCGGAACGCGCCATACCTTCGTATCGCTCAGGAGCTTGCCCTAATGCTTGAAGTCGATCGAGAATGTCTTGCGGCAAGGACATAGGAATGATTTTGATTGCTGCGGCGGGGAGACCTCCTCTAACCCACTCGCTACGAAAATGACTGTAATGCACGCGATCAACTCGTGCCACTTATGCCACCTGTTGCTTGCTCCCAGCGCGCAATGGTGACCTTGGCTTGAGCATGAGTCGACGTCTTGCGACGAACCGACTTGCCCGGTTGAATCCGGGCAGGCTCCCAGCGCCGCGGGTTATCATCTGTCAATCCCCAGTTGAAATTCGCCAGAGATCGTTTCGCATATGATATCGGAGTAGATTTTGCTAACTGTCTTGCAGACAGGCTGGCAATGTTTGTGGCCGATGTAGTGTGCACAAAACTGGCAAACGATGTGCCTGCCATGCCCGGAATTCCGCCCCCCATCAGCGGGATTCGCCTGGCTTGGCGTGATTTGACCCCGCGGAGAGCTCAACTCGATCGCTCAAATCTGCTCGGCCGGGTGCCATGCTCAAACTCGTTTTGAGCATGAACGTGCTGCGTCGGAAGTGTTGGCATTGCCGTTCCGCGCTGAAGCGAGCACTTTGTTGGCTACATCTTAGACTAGCAGCGTAAGCGCGTATTCGCATGCTCAAGCACGCTTGAGCATGGCACCCGTGCGGTCATCGCGCGGGCAAGCGTTAATGCCGACGGAGCTCGTCGGCCGCTCAGAGAATCTCAACAAACTCGCCTTGCATGCTGCGCAGCTTTCACCCGAGATTGAGGTCACGCTCTTTGACAATTGAACCTGACGTGACAACGAACGCAACCCGTTTTTGGCTTCCGCGGCTGGCGACTGTTAACGAATCCAATGCGCCGACATGGAGCGCATTGTGAAGAGATGGCGACGTCAATTCGTTTGCGTCAGCCAACTCATCAGTTCCCAGCCTTGGGGGAAATGGAGCGAAGATTTGCCGGCCGTTGCTTCGGCGTATGCCGCCGATTCGTCAGCAGTGATGCCTGTCCCGCAAACGCAGAACGGCACGTCGCCATGGCTATGTGTTTTGGTTCGCAACAAGGTGGGATGATCGGGCGTGACGATCATCCGGTAGTCGCCCTGTTGCTTCAAAGCACTGTGAACAGGCCCAACGATGAGCTCATCAATCCGTTCGATGGCTTCGATCTTTGCCGCGGCATCGCCTGCGTGAGCGGCCTCGTCCGGGGCTTCCACATGCACGCAGACAAAGTCATGTGTTTGCAAAGCCGCGATGGCTGCCTGACCTTTGGCCGCGTAGTCGGTATCGAGATAACCGGTGGCGCCTGCGACTTCGATGGTTTTCCAACCGACGAGTTTGGCGAGGCCTCGCAACAGATCAACCGCGGTGATCATTGCACCTTGAGCGCCAAACCGTTCCGCAAATGGCGGCAACACAACGGACCTACCCAAGCCCCACAACCAGACGTTTGTGGCTGGCGGCTTGCCGGCGTCTTTGCGCGCGACGTTGACGGGATGTTCCGCAAAGACACGATTGCTGGTGTCCATGATGGAGTTGAGCAGATCACTGCCGAGACCTCGTGGGTAGTGATCGCCCACGCTTTGGCCGGTCAGGTCATGCGGCGGAACTGAGCGTGTTTCCGAGGAAAAAGGGCTCGGTTTGCGGCCTCGCACGATAAGCAGATTGCGGTAGCTGACGCCAGGAACAAACTCCAGCCACGAGCAATCGAGGGCTTCGGCCAATGCCTGAAGCAGTTGGGTGGCTTCATCCGAGGAGATGTGACCGGCGGTGAACTCCTGCATGATTTGGTCAGCGTCGATAGTGACCAAATTGCAGCGTACGGCCCAATCGTCAGCGCCCAACTCTATTCCGGCAGCCGCAGCTTCCAAAGGTGCACGACCGGTGAAGTGTTCGATAGGGCTGTAGCCCAACAGGCTGAGATTGGCGACATCCGATCCCGGCGCGTAGCCTTGCGGAACGTGCGAAGCGCGACCGACAACACCCGCCGTGGCGATGGCATCCATGCTTGGCGTGCGGGCGACTTCCAGCGGAGTTTTGCCGCTCAGGATCTCCTGGGGCTCATCCGCAGCGCCGTCCGGAATGACTAGCGCGAACTTCATGTGGTGTAATGAATCACGACGATCACGTCGGACGGCGAGAACCCTTTGCCCAGTCCCATGGCTTCGCCAGCGGCCTGGCTTTGCGGGGCGATGTTGCCGGAGATATTGACGACTTCACCCTTGAGGTTCTTCAGCCAGGCGTTGACATCGGCCTCTAACTCTCCCAATGCACCTTCGACGCCCTTGAAGAGTTTGATTTGGTGCATTGGTTGGCCTTTCGATGATCAAGATGATGAGTCAAGACGCGGTTTGAACGAGGACGCGGGTTGGGACCAATTCTGACGGATGAACTTTCGTTCGCCAAGCGGACACATCCATCAATTGTCATCCAGATTAATCGTCATCCGGCTTTGGTTCTCTTTGGCGAATGAGCTTCTCCGCGCGATCAGCATCAACGGCTTTGGCAAGCAACTCAATTTCCATCACGCCGGTAAGTCCTGCCTGACCTTCGCCTGCGATTTGACATGCGATGCCTTCAGCGTTGAGGAAGTTCTTCAGGATCTCGGCTTCTATGGGATCGTTGACGGTGAAGACGGTCACGAGTTCGTTGGGATCCAAAGATGAATCATCTTGCGTCATGGCGGTTTTCCTGGGGTGTGTGGCCGGCAATTTGTTTTGAAATCGTACACAAGCGAGCCCCAGAAGGCCAAAGGGGCCTCGATCTGGGGTTTTGTTGGGTGTAGCGATTTGCAACACGCATCGAATATCCTAAATATGAACTGCAGGTGGCCTGAACATGCGGTATTCGCGAGGTTTCGCCGCGAATCTGTATGATTACTCACGCATGCGGGAGCTGCCCGGAGAGTTGGTTCACACAATCTGAACATTTTACCTAGAAACTTCTTGCATTTACTGAATTATCGCGAGTATCCTGCTGTGGCTCAGGGGCCATTCACTTCATTTCTACTGCCCCTGGCAGCACGTCTTTTTTCTTCTCATTCTCTTTATTCGGAGGAGTGATGATGTTGCGTTCCGTGAAGAGGCGAGGTTTTACGCTCGTCGAATTGTTGGTGGTCATTGCGATCATCGGCATCTTGATTGCCCTGTTGCTTCCGGCAGTGCAGGCTGCTCGCGAAGCCGCGAAGCGAACTGAATGTTCGAACAACCTGCACAACATTGGTCTTGCGATTCATGAATATCATGACGTTCATCGCAAGATGCCCCCGTTTACGGTCCACAATACGGACTGGTTTGCTGGCTGGCAGTTGATGATTCTTCCGTACATGGAAAGCGTGTCGACGTTCTCCAACTGGGACATCGATGGCGATGCCACAGATCCGAACAACCTTCCCATCGTCAGCTCGCAAGATGACACCACGGGTGGTTTGTTCTTCCGCGCTGCTTGGACTCAATGCCCCACACGTCGTTCCAGCAAGTTGTACAACTACGATACAAACAATGCTGGCACAACCAACACGTCTGGCTTTTACTTCAGCCGAACGATGACGACCGACTATGCCGCGGCTCACACGGCGGACACATTCATGTGGTCCTTCCAAGCCACTGGTATGATCGTGAACGTTCGTACGGACGTCAGCCCCACCAACCCGTATCCCGTTAGCGTGACCTCCATGGCGAGCTGCGTTGATGGTACGAGCAACACCGCTCTGGTTGGCGAAAAGCACATGTATCCTGGTTGGATCGGTGGTCCCGTCACGTCGTTGTCGATGGACGGTATTGATGCTCCGGCCCTCTTGGCCGCCAATGGCCCCATGTACATTCGTGTTACTGGTGACGCGACGGCTTTCGGAACAATCGTTCTGGCTCCGTTTGATCGCTACTCGCAAATCATCGATCCACTGGCCGTGCACATGTTTGGCAGCTGGCACCCCCCCACTACCCAATTTGTTAACGCTGACGCTGCGGTTCGCCAACTGCGTAACACCACTGACGCCACAACCCTGCGTCAGTACATGCAACGTAACGATCGTGAGCAGATCCAATTCAGGTAGGATCTCCTTGCTGATTGCTTAAGCAACAAATCGAACCGCCGGCAAGTTCTGCTTGTCGGCGGTTTTTTCTTGCGCGACTTTCCTTGCGCTATTGTTTGCTGATGGCTGGTTCAAAAGCAGTAGCGAAGCGCCCGAACAAACTCAAACAACAACTGCTCAAACAACTCGCCGACCTTCGCTCTCCAAACCGGCAACAATAAACTCCAACGCCGGTTCAAACATGCGGTTGTAATAGTCCCAGCCATGTCCGCCGGCTGAGGTCTCCATGTCGCACTCAAACGGCACGCCCATGCTGGCCAGCTTCATCTCCAGCTTGTCAGAACTGTCCCACCAGCGATCATCGGCCGGATCACAACAAAACCAAATGTGTCGCGGCCAACGCAAGTTCTGCACATGCAGCAAAGCCGTTTGTTGTCGGGCGGCCTCTACGTTGGGAAACATCGCCTCAAGCACGGGATCGCCATCGGCCATCCAGGTGTGGAAATCAACCGCAGGCGAAATCCCCGCGACCACGGGGAACTTCTCCGGCTGCTGCAGACCCAACCGCAAGGCCCCCTGCCCTCCCATGCTGGTTCCAATCAAAGCGATCAATGGGGGCGACTTGCCCAACTCCCGTTCAACCCAGGGCACAACTTCATCCAGCAAAAAAGCCTGAGGGGTCAGCTCGGAATCAAACTCTTGGCACACTACGTCCAGCCACCAACTGGGCCCTGTCATCGGAGCGACACAAGCCAGCCCATGCCTGTTCAACAACTCGGTGACAGGCGAGTTGCCGTTGAGACGCCCCAGATGAACTCCGTGCAAATAGATGACCACATGACCGCTCTCATGCGGTTCCCGCGGCCGAAAGACATCAACCTCATGTCCGCGGATGTCGATTGTGGACCAGCCAGGCAAGGATTCATTCATGGAAATGGCCAAAGAATGAGGAGTGTGGATGGCCCGCATTATTCCGGTTGCGAGTGTGGGCTTCAATGCGGCACCTGGCTTCAATTGTCCTTCGATGACTTCGTCTGCCACCCTGCCGGCCGGTTGCCGGGTTGGGCCAACGGTGATGGAGGCGCGTTCTTCGTCATTCCTGATTTTCGCGCGGGAATGACATTGTTGACGATTTCGTGCCTCGCTGGGACGAAACGCAAAACCAAGGTATGTTCAAGCGCTTTGCAAATTGAGAACCTATTCATGGTCACCCATGCTGCGCGATGTGACCATGCCACCC
>CALJLD010000026.1 GCA_937982665.1 uncultured Planctomycetales bacterium | reverse complement strand
AAAGCAAGTTACTTCCCAGGTCAACCCAAGGTGCGGCTTGTTGGAGTTCGTCCCACAAGAAATTCTGCGACGCGTAATGCGCCGCCTGATCCATAGTCTTGAGCCATGTCGGTTGCGCTTCCCATTCTTCGACCGCATCATCGACGGCAACTTCCAGCAATGCCCGTTGCGGAAAGCGCGATCCAGACGCCGGCAACACGCTGCGAGGCTGGTAGAAAGTTGACTAGGCACTAAGTGAAGGGATACTGGATAGCTTGATCCCACGCCCTTTACTGGATTCCCGCAATGCAAGACAAAATCATCCCCAATGCGGCCCATGGCTCAGCCAGCACTGGCCACCTTTTGCTGCACAGAATAGCTACACTGACATTTGTAACGGCGATGGCAGCCATGTCACCAAATGCCGATATTCATGCACAGGATTCGCCACCTCGCAGTGCCCCAAACGTCGTAATCATCTTTACCGACGATCAAGGTTACTCGGACATCGGAACTTTCGGCGCGGAGGGTTTTGCGACGCCGAACTTGGATCGCATGGCGGCTGAAGGCGCGCGGTTTACCGATTTCTACGTGGCAGCGCCCAGTTGCTCGCCGTCTCGGGCGGCTTTGCTGACCGGTTGTTATCCGTTGCGAGTGAGCATCCCCAATGTACTCGGTCCCCGTGCGGCCATCGGACTGCATCCTGACGAGACGACGATTGCTGACATGCTGAAAGCCGAAGGCTACGCGACCGCTTGTGTCGGCAAGTGGCATCTGGGCCGGCACGCCAGCGTGCTGCCAACGCGGCAGGGCTTTGATCAATATCTTGGCCTGCCGTATTCGAATGACATGACGCCTGATGCTTCCAAGAATCCGAATCCGCCGGCCAGAAATCATCCGCCGTTGCCGCTGTTGCGGAATGAAGAAATCCTTGAGGAAGAGCCGGATCAATCGCAACTGACCGCGCAGTACACGGCCGAGGCTGTCGACTTTATCAATGCGAACAAGGACGGTCCTTTCTTCCTTTACTTCGCGCACAACTTTCCGCATGTTCCGTTGTTTGCCTCGGAGGAATTTCTCGGTCGGACGGAGCGGGGGTTGTATGGCGATGTGATCGAAGAGATTGACTGGTCCGTAGGCCAGGTGATGAACGCGCTGGAAACCGCCGGCGTCGCGGACAACACGCTTGTCTTGTTCACTTCTGATAATGGGCCCTGGCTTGTCAAAGGCGAGAACGGCGGCACGGCCAAACCGCTGCGGGAAGGCAAAGGAACCTGCTTTGAAGGTGGACAACGTGTGCCGTTCCTGGCCCGTTGGCCGGAGAAGATCCCCGCGGGTTTGGTTTGCAACGAAGTCGCAACGGCCATGGACTTTCTGCCTACCATTGCCGCGTTGACTGGCGCGAAGTTGCCGGAGCGACAGATTGACGGCAAAGACATTCAGGCGTTGCTGACCGGAAAGCCGGATGCCAAGAGTCCGCATGATGCGTTCTTCTATTTTCGCGGCCGGGAGTTGCATGCCGTTCGCAGTGGCGACTGGAAGTTGCACGTTCCGCACAAGTACCGCAGCATCGATGGCGCCCGCCTGGCGACGCCGCAATTTCAAGGAAGCTACGTGCAGAAGGAGATCGGGCTCTCGCTGTTCAATCTGCGAGACGACATCGGCGAAACGACCAATCTCGCCGAGGAGCATCCGGAGATTGTTGAGCGGCTGACGAAGATGATTGAGACCGCCCGCAAGGACCTTGGCGACAGACTCACGGAGACGCAGGGCGAAAACACGCGTCCCCCAGCTCGCGTTCGCCGACCAAACCAGGGCAACGCCGGCTCGGGCGGTGGGGGGCACTAGCCACGTTGTGTGCAAGCGATCCATTCCGGTTGAGCTTGTCCTTTCTGCGATTGAAGTTTTCAAAGGCTGACTTGGTGAGTCTCTCAGGCGGTGTTTCAGAACGTATTTCTCATGAACACCGCGCAAAATCGCGATTTCGCCCGGAGATGGTTCTTGGCGGAAACGGTTTCAGACGCGCTAAAAACTTTTCGCACGCGTTCTGAACCTTTCTGCACGCGTTCGAAATCTTTTCCCTCGCGTTGGAAACTTTTCCGTGTGCCCCCCCGGGAACGGTTTCGAGCGTTTCGCGAACTGTCCTTGGCGAAGGTGATCCGCGCCGTGTCGTTGCGATCGGCTGCAGCGCCTGCGATTGCGGCGTGTGGTGAGTTGCTGTTTGTGTTGAGTGCATTGTGTGACGTTGTTTCATTTGTGACATTGCGCTGAGCAGACTGATCGCTCGAAGAACGGAGATGCAGTCCTTGGGCGCGCACGCTCATCGCAAACGGCGTTTGGTCTTTCAAACCCGTTCCGTGCAAATTCTGTCACGAAATTACGGTAGGAATTGATCCCGGCACAGTGGCTGTTTTCATTCGCGCTCGCTTTTCTCCGGCGTCGTGACATCGGAAACTGGATTCCCGCATTCGCGGGAATGACGGACGGTGTGCTTGCGCTATTTCCCTCTGTATATAGATAAGCGCTCTCGTGGCTGATATTTGCAGCCGGCCCAAAATTTTTTTCTAGGAGCGGCCGAGGATTGATCGCCTGGCGCTGTTCCCTGGATTCCCGCCTTCGCGGGAATGACGGCAAAGAGAGGCCGCCAGAAATCGCTTTCGCGCTTAAACAGTTATCCAAACGAAAGGACTATTTGCGCGAAGAGTGGCTCAACGAAGCGTTGTTTCGCCGCGGCGGTGGGCCGTTTGATACATGGGGGCGAAGCGGTAATAGGCTTCCAGCGAGAGCGTCGCCAGAGCGGTGGAGTAGACGCGGCCGCCGTAGCCGCCCCAGACGGAGTCGGCTTCCCAACTGCCGACATTGTCGCCGTCGCCCCGCTGGCGGGATAGCAGTTGCTCCAACAATGCCTGATTCCAGGCTTGCCAGTGCCGGCCGCCGAGTTGGTACATGGAAAGCGTCCCATAATACCAATAGTAATAGTTGGGCTTGTCTTCCGCGCCGGGAAGCGAACCGAGCAAGTAGTTGCCGGCTTCCTCGCAGGCGGGATTATCGCGCTGCATGCCCAGCAGCAACTTGCAAAACAGCGCCTCGGCAGTCATCGATGGCGAGGCCAACTCGCGGGCTTTGTAACTGGCAATGCCGTCGTAGTCGCCAAAGGAAACCGTCTTGAGGAATCGCACCATGCCATCTCGCGACGACTTGGGAACTTCAATGCCGCCGGCTTCCGCACTTGTGAGGGCGAGCAACTGCCAGCCCAGTTGACTGGTATCGCCTTGCACATCACCGCGTTGATAACGCCAGCCGCCATCATGCGGGGACTGGGCTTCCAGCGTAAAGCGGACAGCTCTGCGCAACGGTTCGCGAAGGTTGTCGTCGCTGGAAAGAACATAGGCTTCTGCCAACGCGTACGTCGCCATGCCATGACAATACATCGCGGCAAAGTTTGACGCGCGGCCGGACAAGCTGCCATCGGCCGCCTGCGAGCGAAGCAGATAGTCGATACCTTTTTCGACTTGGGATTTGTATTCGCCGCGCTGATGCGTGTGGCCATCGCCCAGGAATGCCAACAACGCAAGCCCGGTGATGGCGGTGTCCGCGTTCATTTGCAAACCGCCGCGATCTTGACCGTTGACCTTGTTTTCGCGTTCGCCACCATGGGCCGATGCGCTCCAGCTGCCGTCACCGCTTTGGTTGCGGGCGAGCCAGGCGAGCGCGGACTTGACCGCGGCTTCCGTCTTGGCGGAACCGCCGCGCTCCGCGATGATTTGCGAGCGATTGTTGGCCACGCGAAGCCGATACGCCGGAGGCAGCGAATTACGGAATGCCAAGGGCGAGGCGTTGCGCAATGGGGATGGTCCAATGTTTGAGCCATCGCTGGCCGGACGAACGGGCGCCATTTGAGGATGAACGGCCGCGGCGCTGTCGGGGCTGTGGCCTCGTACTTGTGCGGCCGCGGTGGCGCTCAACTCGTGGGAATTTCGATCTTGGGCAAACGCGTCGACATCCGCCGGGCGTGTTTCCGGGCTGGCTTGTGCGAGCGCCTGATCGCGCAGTGCCGCGTCGCGGTTCTCCGTGATGGCCGCCTGTTGCTGGTTGGGCAATCGCGGTATGACATCGCGGACGGGCGATTCCGGCGGCGCGGCGTTGCGTTGAGGTTCGATGCTGTTGGTATTCGCGGCGATTCGCTCCGGCTGACCGTTGGCGGATTGCGCGGGATCCAACTCGTGCTGAACGGTTTGCGGTTGCTGGGTCTGCACCTGTTCCGCTTCTCGCGGCGTGGCGTGAGTGACCAATTCGGGCGCGGCCATCGCCTGTTGACCGGAAACGTTGGCTTGCTGCGTAGGCTCCGGCAATGTTTGGAAATCCGGCAGCGATGACGCAGAGACTTCGTTGGAGCGGTGCGGCAGGTTTTCGTCCTCTTGCCGTTGCATCCGCTGCGGATCAACTGTGTGATCAATCAGCGGCCGTTCATTGGATGCGTCCCAGGGACTGGCCGTGGTTTGCGATTGCTGTTCTTGATCCGGCGGAAGGATTTCATCTTCCACCATGCTGATCCGCACGGACTCGCCGAAACGCTGTTCAATGCCATGGGCGACAATCTGCACGGTCCAGGCATAGCCCAGCAAGTTGAGATGTGCGAGCAACGAGATGACGAAGCATTTCCGTAGCGGGCTTTTCTTTCCCCAGCGTGTGAACATGAGCGCAATGGCGGAGAGCGTGAGCAAGCCCACGCCAATCCAAAGCGCCCAAATCAACAGCTGTGAGGAATTCATTAGCGGCGTGCCGAAGGTTGCCCGGCAACTTGTACGGAAACTCCAATGTCCTTGATTCCAATCTGCTTGCACTCATTCATCACTTGCGCCACACGCTCCCAGAACGCCGCCCCATCGCCGCGGATCGTGACGCCAAGTCCGTTGTATTGTGAGTGGGCTTCGCGGAGCGAGTCCTTCAATTGCTGCAACGTCATGCTGCGGCGGTCCATGGTGATGTGACCGTCTTGATGAATGTTGATCAGCTTGCGGTCCGGCGGCGCCGTCAGCGATCCGTTATCGGCAACTTCCGGGACGTTGACTTCAATGTCACGGTCGAGTTGCGTGAATGTCGTCCCGACCATGAAGAAGATGATCAGCAGGAAGACAATGTCGATCATCGGCGCCAGGTTCAGCACCGGTTGCTCGTCGACATGGACCTTAAGGGGCATCTTTGCGGCACTTTGCGATTAGCGTGGTCTGTGTTTGGACAGCGGCTTGCGCTTCTGCGTGAAAGCGTGGCGGCTTACGCGGCCCGCTTGCGCGAGGACTTGCGCCTTGTGTCAACTCCACCTTCGGCGATCAGATCGACAGCCTCTTGGCCGAGGGCATCAATCTCCATGACGCGGCGATCAACACAGCCCACGAAGTACAGGTATGCGATGAGCGCGGGAATGGCGACTGTCAAACCCGCGGCGGTGGTGATCAGCGCCTGGCTGATTCCGCCGGCAACAAACGGAGCGCCGCCGTTTCCGGACGCTTGATGCACGGCGATTTCGTCCATCGCGCGAATCATGCCCATGACCGTTCCCAACAGGCCCATCAACGGAGTGACAGTGGCCACGCCATTGATGACGCGGAGATGGCGGCGAAGATGATTGGCGACGCGTTCGCCGGCGTCCAGTGCGCCTTGCTCCACTTCTACGGCCGGACGTCCCCATTTGCGGACTGCGCCGGCAAACACTTGCGAGATGGCACTACCGTTTTCTTCGCAAGTGTCCAAAGCTTCGTCCGGCTTCAGCTGACCTTCCCGCAGTTGATGCAGGAAGCGCTTCACGAACGGTTTGGGAATGATGTGAGCGCGGCGAAGGCTCATCGCTCTTTCAAAGATGAAGATCACCAGCACGAACGAGCAGATGCCGATCGGAATGATCAGCGGTCCGCCGTTGCGGATCATGCCCAAGAGTGTGCCGGGGGCGCTGGCGGCTTCAGCCGCTTCCGTTTGCGCGGCTTCGGTTGAACCCGAATTATCCTGCGCGTGAGCGGATAGTTGCATCAACGCAAACATCACCGCCACGAGCGGAACAACCAAGGCAATCAGCCGCCAACGATGCGACGATCTTTGAGCAAACATGAGGCATCCTTGCTTTCTCGTAACGCGGACATCCTTGTCCGCCGCCCGCGCAGTGGGGATCGCGTGCTTTCAATGCTGTCATCCGGTGGCGTCAGCGCAGCTTTTGCTCGGCGCGCTGGCCATACTCAGTGTCGGCAAAATCACGCACAAGCCGCCGGTATTGCTCGTGCGCGCGGTCAGGTTTGCCGAGTTTTTCGTAGCAGACGCCAGCCTGGAACAATCCAGCCGCCTGCCAGGGACGATATCCGTAGAGAATCTCAACTTTCAGGTATTCGCGCACGGCCTGATCGAAATTCTGTTGATGGAAATAAGTTTCCGCGATCATCAATTGGGCCTTGGCCGCCGTTTCCGTCTTTGCGCCTGATGGCGATGCCAGCACCTCTCCGTATGCATCACGGGCATCGGTCAGGCGGCCGGCGGTCGCCAGGCTGCGGCCGATCACAAAGTGATGTTCGTAGTTGAACTCGAATTCCGGCCAGGCGGTGAGGGCCTCGCTCGCCAGCGCGCTGGCTTTTTCCCAGCGACGCGAAGCGGCCAACGATTGCACGTGACGCAAGGCAATTTTGGCTGGCCAGTTGTCTTCGGAGTGGACCGCGTTGTTTTGCGCTTCGGCCGAGAGTTGCTCCCAACGCTGCGCGGCCGCATTGTATTGATTTTGTTCCGTGAGCGCGTCCGCGGCGAAGTAGCCAGCGGCCAGCGCGAGCTCGTGACCCGGAAAGGCATCGCGAAGTTGGTCCATCGCCTGCACAACTTCGCCAAGACGCTGTTGGTTCCAAGCGATCTTGCCTTGCAGAAAGAGTGCGTACGGCCGCATTCGCTGATCATCATGTTGCAGAAGTTCCGCGAGTGTTTCGGCGGCTTGAGCCAGGTTGTTCGCCGCGAATTGGGCATCAGCCACGCGATACGCGGCATCCGGCCAATAGGGGCTTGCCGGGCACGTGGCGAACAACTCCTGGAAGTAGTTCAGCGCTTTGCCATCCTGGCCGGAGTCCTTTGCCAGCCAGGCAGCCTGATAGAGCGCTTTGTGCCGGTCCGCATTCGCAGGGTAGTCCGTCAGAAACGCTTCATATGTTGCGGCCGCATCAGCGATCATTTGCCGCTGTGCGAAAAGTCTCGCCAACGCAAGCAACGCATCCGGCCGCAGCGTGCTTTGCGGATGTTGCTCAATGACGTGCCGGTATGCGGTTTGCGCAGCAATCCAGAGTTGATTGGACTCGTAGTGATTTGCCAGCAGGATGGCGGCTTCCGCCGAAAGTGGCGAGTCCGCGTGCGATTGCAGCAGCCTTTCGAATTCCGCAGCAGCTTCGTTGGGTTTGTCAGCGAGTTGCAGGCTCCAACCGAGTCCGGAACGCAACCGAGCAATGAACTCGGAATTGCTCGCACGGTTTTGTTTCGTTCGCTCTAGCGTGTCGGCAAAGACTTCCGCAGCCCAATCATAAGCTTCCGCCTCGTAGAGCGATTCGGCAATTCGCAAAGCCAGGTTGTTGTCTGCCGGGCCGTTGCCTGCGGAAGCTCCTTCGGGCGAATTCCAAACCTTCAGAGTCTCAACGAGTTCGCGAGGCCGGCTGTTGTTGTGCGATGTCACTTCTGTTTTGATCAAACAGACTGCCAACTCCCCGGCAGCCAACTTGCGGCGCGAATCGCCGGCTGTAGCGGTTTGCAGGAAGTCACGCAGGGAATCCGCCGCGGCTGCATATTGTTCGTTCGAAAGATGCAAGCTCCCCAGCGCGAAAGCTGTCTCGGCCGCAAGGTTGAGGGCATCGTCGGAGGCAGCCGCATCGGCCGCACTCGTCTCCGTCAGGTCGAGCTGCTCGAACGCCGCCTGAGCTTTCGCCGGCTGATTGGCCTTTGCGTAGGCCGAGGCGAGCAGAAACTGCGTATAGGCCGGGCGATCATCGTCCGCAGCCAACGCCTGCAAAGCTTCAAGTTCAGAGATCGCTTGAGCGAACAACTCGTCGGCGAAATAGGATCTCGCGAGCAGGCGGCGGGCTTGAATGCGCAGGGCAGTGTCCTCGGAATCGTAAAGCGAAGCCAACGAATGTTCGAGGGCTTGATGCTCGTCGCAAGCGAGCGCAATGGTCGCCAGACCTAGGTGCGCGTCATCTCTCCACGTTGAGCTGGGGTGCGTTGCCAGCAGTTCTTGGTAGAGCTTATTCGCCGCGTTGTGGCTTTCGATCACGCGAAGTGCATCCGCAGCGTGGAACAGGGCATCATCGGCCAGTTCATGCTGCGGTGCATGCGTCGCCATACGTTGCAAGATTTCCGCGGCGGCGGCGTGGTCTTGCTGGCGTTTATGAGTCATGCCGAGCCAATACTGGGCGTCATTGCCCACGCTGGCGTCGGTTGTGAGTTGTGCAAACTTTGGTTGAGCTTCGTCCAGGCGATCTTGTTCCAAGAGGCTTCGCGCCAAACCGAGTTGTGCGAATGCCAGCCATTCTCCTTTCGGGTGATCTTGCAAGAGTTCAGCGAAGCTTTGCTCCGCAGCGGCATACTCTTCCGCGGAGAAATAACTGCGGGCGAGGAAATAAAGCGCCTTGGGAGCGACAGGCGAGTTTCGCTTGGCGGCTAGCGCTTGCAAGATCCGGCGTGACTCTGTGGTATTGGTTGTCGCTTCCAACGATCGCGCCAAACCAATGCGGCATTCATCCGCCAGTGGGGATTGCGGTTGCAGGCGAAGTGCCTCGCGGTAGGCTTGCACGCCAGCGGCTTCGTCGCGTCGCGCGATGCAATTGGCCAGGTATGGCCGAGCGAAATCGTTGAGATCATCTTCCGGCCAGGCCGTTGTGAAAGCTTGCAGCGCTTCTTCCGCGGCTGCGTCTCCGCTGAAGTACAAGCACTCGGCCACACGAAAGGTTGCCACCAGAGCGTGCTTGCCTTGCGGCCGACCGACGAGATATTGCCGGTAGGCGTCCGCGGCCGCTTGAAATCTCTGCAGTTGCGAAAGAGATTCGCCCAAATAGAAGCGGGCCTCGGTGGCGCGGCCGTCTTGGGGGTATTTGTCCAGGAATGCCTGCAACTCTTCGGCCGCGAACTGATAGTTAGCGCGAACGTAGTGTCCGGTTGCCAGCGCGAATTGATCATCCGCATCGTCCGCGCAGGCCGGTTGCGGAGCGATCGCCGCGATCACGGCGACACAAGTCGCAATGATGTTGATCGCAAAGAGTCTTCGCAATGTTGGCGAGTGTTCCATCACTCAGCAGTGCAAAAAAACAAAACGGCAACCCCGGCGCTACGGCCGGGATTGCCGACGGTGATTCAGATTCGGAACCGGTCGCTATTGATTGGGAACCGGTTGGTAGTTGCTGTCAGGTCCGCCATCGACGTTCCCCACGACGTGCAGGTGGTTGTGATCGATGTAAATGACTTCCTGAGCATCTTCATCGGTCGTTGTGTACGGAATTGGCCAGCCAACTCGGGTGATGCCGGTATAGTAAACCGTGCATTTGTACTGAGCGTGGTGGTGCTGAGCCCATCCAACGAGGGGATAAAAGCGCGGCGGATCAACGTAGTCCGCAATCAGCGTCTTCACAATGCGAACGTTGTTGCGTTGTTGTTCGTGCAAGAAGGGGATGCCGCCTTCCACGCTTGGCATGGCTCGCATGACTTCGTCATCAGACGGTGGATCCAAAGCTCGCGGAGGTCCGCCCTTGGTGATAGGACCAAGGATAGGCACGCGGTCATAGCGTTCCTTCTCCCAGTACCGATCTTCGAACTCATCCTGGAAATACGGACTGACGGGCACTGGATAGCCCCACAGGCCAGCTTGGAACCCAGTCTGGGTTTGGCAGCCGGAGAACAGTCCGCAAGTCAGGCTGCAAACAGCGGCGATGATGATTGTCTTCTTCGACATGGATTGTCCCCCGACGGGTCAACAAGTCGTGGCTGAGAATTGTCCGGTTTCTTTGTCTGTTGTCCGTTGGAGAACGCGGGCCGCGTGTTCTCGCGTGGCGGAACTAAACGTTGTTATCGTGTCAATCTGTGACGAACTTGCGACTTTTTTGGATTGTGTCGCATTTCAGCAATGTGCTGGTCATGCCAGCAGCGACTCATTCCATGCAAATGCTCGTTGACGATACAAAAAAACACCCTGGCCGCTGCGGGAAGCAGCCAGGGTGTTTGGAGTACGTCTCTTTCCTCGCAGGGCAATCTCGTCTACCGAGAATGACCGCTAGCGTGACCACTTATCGGGAGTGACCGTGGTGACGGCGATCCGAGAAGTCGAGGAACCACCAGCCATCATCCCATTCCAGGGTGACTTTCCGCCAACCGAGCGGAACCTGGGGATAGGGATAGAACGGGCCGATGTACGGCCAGGCGGAAGGCGAATACTGCTTGGGGTATCCGACGGCCGCGTAATTGGGATACGCAGCGTAGGAAGGCCAAGAGTAGTTGGGCATGTACGGTTGGTCGTACATTCCGGGAGCCATCCCTTGCGGGGCAGCCATGACCGGAGCGCCTTGCGGAGCCGCTTGAACTGGCGACGGCGGGATCGGATCTTGGCGACGCGCCAGTGCCGAGAAGTTATTGGGCTGCTGGTGCGCAACCGGTCGAATCATCGGTTGGGCGTCTTGGATCTGCAGCTTGTTGACGACGGATTCAACCATCGACTGCTGACGGATCACCGCCATGGCGGCGTCCATTTGTTGCTGGTTTTGCACCCAGCCTTCCAGCATGGCAACGCCGCTGCCATAGCTGACTTTGATTTGGTAGCCGCTCAATTGGCCAGAATCTTTGAGCGTGTTGGCGAGCTGGTCGGCGACGACCTGGTCGCTCTCCTGCGCCTCCACCGATGTCGGCGCGCAAAACGCCAGCACCGCAAGAGCCAGAATCACGTGTCGCATCGGTTCCCTCCTCGATGTGTTAGCATCCTTGACAATTTGCCAGGCGCCACGGGGAGCGCCTCTTCGCCGGCCTAACGCGCCGCGTCTTCGCGAATGGGACTTCTCCACATTCGGCAAACACGAGCCGGCGAATCGACCAGTCAGTTCGTTCTGTTTTTGCCCAGACGGGACGGCGACTCCAACACTTCAGGGCGGTTATCCCGTCTTTGGATCGGCCGCAATCCCCATTACTTGTGTATGCGTCCGCAGAGCGTAAGCAATGGAATTTGGACACCTGTGTTTTGATTTCGGTTGCGGGTTGCCCGGAACGAAAGCCTTTTTTCGATTTTAGCGCTCTTACTGCAAGCGACGAACGTGCCAGCGCCGCAATGCGTAGCGAATATCGCGAAGATGCGCGCGACTTTTCCTGTCAGGAAAAGCTCAAGTGTTCTGCGTGTTGTGTCGATGATGCGGTCGGAAATCGATCCGTTTGCGCT
The DNA here is from genome assembly GCA_937982665.1 of uncultured Planctomycetales bacterium. Taxonomy (GTDB): domain Bacteria; phylum Planctomycetota; class Planctomycetia; order Pirellulales; family S012-138; genus CALJLD01. Next base: position 25,204 of record CALJLD010000026.1, on the reverse strand, counting down.
AGTCGCGTAAGCTGTTCAGGCATTTCCATTCTGCAGGGGGACGGCCGAAATCGGCAGGGCATCGCTTTGAACGCCCGAAAGCTCCTCCTTCTCTGGCTGCTTGCCAGCATCGCAATCGCAGGCAGCGGCTGCGCCACATGGCCGGAAATGGTCCATGAGCCGCAGGTCCGCAATCCCTATCCGGAACTGCACAAGATTGCCATCGCGCCGTTCTTCAACCTCAGCACGGAACCCACGCTGGATGGCCGGGCCTGTGGGTTGGCCTATTTCAATGAGCTGCAGCAGGTGCCTGGCTTTGAGGTTGTGCCCATTGGTGTGACCGAGCAGACACTGCGGACCTATCAACTGGCGCTGAACAATGGCGACGACGTCCGCGAGCTTGCACAGATCTTGGAAGTTGATGCTGTCGTCATTGGCGCAGTCTCGGATTACGACCCGTTCTATCCGCCGCGATATACATTGACGACGGAATGGTACGCCGCTGATCCGGCGCTGGATGAGATCATCGCTGGCTACGGATTGCCTTTGGGCAGCAAGACGGAGATGACGATTCCCGCGCGGCTGCGTTACGAAGCGGAGTTCGCGCAAGCTCGACAAGGGATTGAGCAGGCGGAGGGGCTCGAGCAGCCGTTACCGCCAGTGGAAGATGTTCCGCTGCCGGCTCCTGAACAAACCGGCGCTGCTTCCAGCACTCTCACTGGCATCGCGCAGTTGCCGACTGACCCGGTAACGCAGACGGCAACGAATCTATCGAGTGTGCAGCGCATGCCGATTGCTCCGGATGCGAAAGCGCCTGAAGCGACATCGACGACACCGGTGCTGCGCCATACTTCAACATTCAACGGCAACGATCCGGCCGTGATTGCCGCGTTAAAACAGGATAGTCGCGTGCATGCCGATGAACGCATGGATGGCTGGCAAGGACACTTGCAGCGCAGCGGTGACTTCATTCGCTTCTGCAGTCGCATGCACATTCAAGAGATGCTTTCATCGCGCGGTGGGGCAGATCAAACGCGAGTAACGTGGCGCTGGTCGAAACGCCGATAAGCGCAAAGGTGGAAACGGACAGGGAATGCGCGCACTCGTGCTTGCCATCCGTTCTCGACCGTACCCGCACTCGGCGACAAGGAAGGAGACGGCGCGTGGCGAATGACATCAATGTCGTAGCGTTAGTAAAGGGCGAGGAGCGCTACGTGTTCCTGTATAGCGATGAGAACCGTGGCGAGGTTCTCCGCAGCATGGGACGTTATGCTTCTGACCCGGAACTCTCCTTCAGTTGGTATGACGCAGCCGTGTTGAGCCAAAAGGTTCGCCACGAAGCGGAGACCGCCCGGTTTGAGATGCCAGCGGAAGCCGCTGACGACGACGATTGGGGCTAGCCGCTAACAATGCGGCGTCACCGGTTGTTGTAAGTTGACAAGCCGGCGTTTGTGTCGAGTTCTCTTTCGCGCGCGTGTGAAATGCTTTCGGCTGTTGAGCGCTTCTTGACTTACCTGCGCGTTGAACGCCACTCTTCTGATCATACGATCAAAAGCTATCGCGAAGACCTGGCGGCGCTGTGCGAATATCTGGCCGACGTTGGCGGAGGAGAGCCGCCTGAAGCGGATGAGGTCACCACGCTCGACCTGCGCGGCTATCTCTCTTATCTGCACGAGTGCGATTACTCGCCGGCAACCATTTCCCGGCGGCTGGCTTCGCTACGGAGCTTCTTCCGCTTTGGACAACGCGAAGGCTGGTGTGATGCCAACCCGGCCAAGCCGCTCCGCAATCCACGTCGGCAACGCAAGCTTCCGCACTTCTTGTCCACGGACGAGCTTGGGAAGTTGCTGGAGACACCGCCGGCAAATCGTGCGGATGGCCAAAGAGATCGCGCGATCTTGGAAACAATGTACTCCGCCGGTTTGCGCGTGAGCGAATTGGTTGGGCTCAACGATTCCGATCTGGATTTTGCCGCTGATCTTCTGCGAGTGCGGGGCAAAGGGCGTCGCGAGCGCATGGCGCCTGTGGGTTCATTTGCCAAGCGTGCGCTCGCAGATTGGTTAAGCAAACGCGAACTTCATCCTGGCGAAGAGCAAGGCCCAGCCGCGCCGGTGTTTGTGAATCGCTTTGGCAAGCGAATTACCACACGCAGCGTTGGCCGCATGCTGGAGAAGTACCTCAAGCTCGCAGGGCTGGATCAGCGAACTTCTCCCCACACGTTGCGGCATAGCTTTGCCACACATCTGCTGGACTCAGGCGCGGATATCCGCAGCGTGCAGGAACTGCTTGGCCACAAAAGTCTGGCGACCACGCAAATCTACACGCACGTCACGACCAGCCGGCTGAAATCGATCTACGAACAGGCTCATCCCAGGGCCAGGCTGACAGGCAAACGCGCCAGCTAAGCACGCCGTTGTCAGCACGCTGTGCAGCTTTTTTGACACGCCCCCTCTCGGTTCGCGGTGGTGGCGATTACATTGGGGGCCATGTCATCTTCCCCCGAGCAGCCTGACGGCACGCAGTCCGAGTCGCCCCGCCCTGTTGTTCCGCCAATGCCGACCCGCCCGGAGCCGCCTGGCGACTCGGCGCAAGGGCAGCAGCGTGGATGCACCAGCATTGTGCTGGCTTCCGTTGCTGGCATGATTTTGCTGTCGCTGCTCATCGTGCTGACGATGTCCTTTGGCTTTGTCCCGCTGGTCGCCGTGGCGATTCTCGGCGGAGTGTTCCTCATCACTTACCTGCACTACATCACCTGGGGCTGGTGGCTGGGCAGGCAAATCCTCCGCGAAGAGGAAGAAGACGAGGACGATTAGCGGAGCGTCACTCTGAATTGCCGATCGCTCACAGCAGGCCAACGAGGACGCAATGTATGGGGAGCTAACCTCGCTTGCCTTAGACCGTCGCCCAACACGCGATGCTGCATTCAAAAGTCTTGGTTCAATTGCCAAAGATCGTGGAGGCAATTTCCAACAAAAGCTGCGCAGTGGGCAAGGCGAGTTTTGAAATTCTTTTGGGCAGAGTTTCGTGACCGTCCGGCCGTCACCCTGCGCACTACACGTCAGCCCACGGGACGAATTTTAGTTTTTAGGGGGGCGCTCGGTATGGGTAACAAGCGGAAGATTCAACCAGGCTGACGACCGGTCTGTGCGCCCAGGTGATGATTCTTGGTGTTGACCGTTGTCATTTTTTCTGCGCGCGAAAGGTGTCACTGGAAGCTCGTTTCCATTGATCGCTACGAAAGGGGTGCCACTGGAAGCTCGCTTCCAGTGATCGCTACGCCGTGCGCGATTTGGTATAGCGGCATTTGTTCTTGAGATCGCACACAGAGAGATCACGCCCCGCGTTACCCGACGAGCACTGGTAGCGAGCTACCAGTGGCACACTTTTCGCCTTTGACACTCAAAAAACCTAGAGCCATTTGACCCGCGCCCAACGTGACCTACGCTTCAGGCGTTGTCACATGCGCGGCGAATCGTGACCCCGATTCGACTCTTTGCGCAAGGCGCCGCAGCAATACGCTCTTTGGCTGTGCCGGAAGCCGAAGTCATTGGAGATGATCAATGACGACGATGATGCCGGGTGAGACGGTGATTCCTGGGGAGACAGTGATCCACAGCGAGACGGTGATTCATAGCGAGACACTGACTCAGGGGAGCATTCATTCCCAAACGCTTCCGCAACGTGAGCCACTTTCCACGCTTGCCGGTAAGAATATCCTCCTGGTTGACGGCGATGCTCGGGTCTTGGAGGACCTTTCGAACAGCTTGACGCGGCAGGGATATTGCGTGACGACGGCCCGAGACGGTGCCGCCGGACTGCGAAAGGCCACTTGTCAGCCGACAAACCTGGCCATCATTGACGCTCATTTGCCGGATGCGGACGGCATGCAGATTTGTGCCCAACTCACGGAAGAGCCGCAAACGTGCGGCATCCCGGTGATTGTGCTCAGCGACCAAGGCGGACCCTGCATCGTTCGTCAGGCCCGCGCCGCGGGCAGCAGCTACTTTCTTCGCAAGCCGTTTGATCCCAACGTTCTGTTGGCACTCGTTGAGAAGTCACTGCATGTGCGGCACGAGTTGTGGCTCTCATAGCTGGAATCCGCCGTGTTTGTCGCAGACATGGTAGCTGCTGATCGGCGAGTTCAGTTCATCGTTTCGCGAACGATTGGGTATCTCAGCCCAAAAAGATAACTGTAGCGCACCATCGACGCTGAATGAAGACCCCAGACGTGGGGGCAAGTGCTGTCGACCTCCCCGACAGTTATTGTCGTTGTTGTCAGCGAACCGTTTTCGGTCGCCCTCGGACGAAATCGCGACCACCCCGAGTCCAGCGGCCGAAGGTCGACGACGTTCTTGTATGATTGACAGGTAGCGCACACATACTGACGGGAGTCGCTCACTTCAACCGGCGGAACACATGGGATCGCGAAGCCCAGGATCAGCACAAAGATCATGTTGCTGACGAGCAGCGTTCGCCAGCGTCGCGTTCTTATGAGAAAGAACGAAATCAGCGCCATCGTCAGAAGCAGATTGGCAAAGATCCAATCGATCAGCCCCCATTCGGCAAAGACAAACGCTTCGGCAGCAAATGCACCAACGATGGTGAACAACGCCGTGAGGGAGAATTGTGGCATCGCTTGCCTCAGGCGAGGAGGACAATGTGACGCGACGACACACCGGATGGGTGCGCCGCTCTCGTGAGTATTATCGGCGACTACTTGGTCGCGCGGCAATACTTGCTGCCTAAGCTCTCCGTCCCGTGCCCGCCAAAGCGGATATCAACGCGACCGTCAAAGCCTTCCGGTTTTGCTTCGCCGGTTTTCCTGGCGACTTGAACTTCCAACTTATGCCAACCACGCTTCAGTTGGAGCGGCGCGTACTTCCAACGACCGTCACCGGGTTCGCCTTCGGGGCGGCTGAGCATCTGCCCGTCCACTGTGATCTTGACGGTTGAGTCCGCGCGCAGTTGCAATTGATAGAGGTCATCGCCAGGCACGGTGATGAATGCCTCGATTGTGAAGGCGTCCGTTCCGATCTCGGCGGTCTTTTGCCAATCTTTCTCGGCCAGGCTGGCGATTGTGGTGGCTTTTGCCTTGGCGTTCTTGACGTTCACACCTTCAGCAAGTTGACCGCCAGGACGCGCGACACCGACGAGCGCCTTGGGAGGGTAGAGTTTGACCTTCACGGGAGGGCTGATCGCGCGTTGCTGACCATCTTCGTAAGTTGCGATGGCGGAAATGGTGACATCACCCATGCCCAGGGCGTTGGAAGGAACTTCAATGGTCCCTTTGGCGGTGTTTCCGTTGGCATTCACTTCCCCCAGCGGACGCCCGTTGTGAGCGAGAATAATCTTCTCCGCGCCGGCGGCCTCGACATTGAACTTCAGCTTGTCTCCGTAGACCGCGCCAGCCATGTTGGTTGTGAGCTTCACGGTGCGGTTGTGATTGTCCACGTTGAAGCGAATCGATTGCACGCCCTGCATCTCGACGGAGCCTTCTTTGACGGCGGCGACGCGCAATTCGTGATGACCATCCGGGAGTATGGTTGTGTTTAGCTCGTACCTGCCGGCGGGACGAAGCACGCTGACGCGGCGGCCATCGAGAAAGACTTCGAATTGACGAACGTCATCGTCAGTCGCCTTGGGCGTGACAATCACATTTCCGCTGACTTTCTCGCCATCGCTCAATCCTGTGACCTGGAACTGCGGCGAAGTCGCCCAAGGCGCACACAGCGGATCACCCATCAACAAGAGTTGGTAGGGCATCTGCACCGATTGATAATATGCTTCACCCAGTGTGCAGCCGCGGGCGTAATGCACGTGCACAAACGGCGTGGGGAATTTCCACTGCAAGGCGTACGGCTCCGTGACCGCGCCTGCGGAACCGGCGGCACCAGCGGCCATCCATTCCGTGATCGGCATTTGGCTTGAACCTTGCTTCAAGATGCCGCCGTAGCTGGTGAGGTGTTCGCAGAAAGCGCCCGGCAAAACGGGGTTCTCCCATTCGTTCAAGTTGAAGCTGGCGTAGCCGGCCATGATTCCGGCGACAGGCTGCCGATCATGCGGGAGAATTTTGCCATCACTGATGACCTTGGCTTGGACGCCGAGATCGTCCAGGAGTTTCACGGCCGAATCAAACGCCCAAGCGCGAGTTTCCGCGCGGACGTTCTTGTTGTTCATGAAGTAGATGGTGCCATCAGGATGGGTATTGTCCGCGGACTTCGCCCGACGCAGCGCAGCCAACGCTTCATTAACGGACACACCTCGTCCACTGGTAGCCGCGAGCATGCTCGAGATCAAGTATCGCGGACCGCGGTTGGCAACCGAGTGCTGGTGGTCCTCGTCCCAACTGTACATTGTGCGGAAACCTTGGGAGTCCTCGACGTTGATGACGCGCTCTTTCATCTTCGCAATGAGTTGCTTGAAGTCATTGCGGTCGCGCAAACTGGTCAGATCGGCATCGCTTTGTGTGTGCTGAACATTCCACCAGCCCAAGTTCACGGCGCGCTTGAGATGATCAATCGCCTTGTCCGCATTGCCGAGCTTTGCTTCGCAACAGGCGAGGTTGTAAGCCGTGAGAACAGAGTTGGGATGCTTGTCCGCCAGCCCTTCAAAGATCTCCAGCGCTTGTTCATGTTTGCCTTGGTTGGCCAGTTCAATGGCCGCGGTGGTTTTTTGCGCCGCATCTTCATCGTCAGCGAATTCGTCGCCTGCAACTACGGTATCCGCACGGCGGAAGTAACGATTGGAGTTGACCGACAAGTAAGCCACATTCTTGCCCCGCACAAGCTGGCAAAGGTATGTCAGGCCGGTCAAAGAACCGATTGGCGTGACGAACTGCGGCGGCTTCTGTTCACCAAGGTCCGCCGTGACACTGGCCCCGTACGGAAAATCGCACGAGTACACCAGGTAATCGATCTGGGCACCCAGCCCTCGCTGCTCCAAAGTTTGCAGTGTGGGATTGAGGATCCTTTCGCGGAAGCCGTTGACGCTCAGAGTTTCGAAACCGGGCACACCGGTCAGATAAACAACGTTGGCTGCCGGAATGTCACGCAATGCTATGTACTCGTTGGCAATCGTCATCGACGCCCAACTCTCGGCGTTGACAACGATCGCTACGTTGGCACCGTTCCCACCAGCCGAGACGCGGCCAGCAAACACAGCGAGCAGGCCCAAGCAGAGAAGAATTGGCGCAAGGCGCAAAGAGAAAGTTGCGGACGAGCTTGGATTCGAGGGGACACGCATATCACGGCTTAAGAAAGAATGGGGCTTATCGAAGTGGCGCTGATCCGCGGATGGAATCAGCAGACGGATGCCGGATCAACGGGACAATTCTGAACCAGCAGCTAATGGCTTTACGAAGCGTGTAGCCTAGTTGTTCCGCTGGCCAGTGTCACGTGAATCTGCGTACACACGCCGTAATCTGCATATGCACAAAGTTGTTTGCGCATAAAGAACCGCGAGCGATGCCAAGGCAATCACTCGCGGTTTGTTGAATTTCGTCTCGCGCGGTTATGCGCGGGCCTGGCAAGTTAGACCACTTCCGTGATGCCTGGCACAGCAACGCGCGGAGTGGGCGGCGTTGTGTCGAACGTGAAGCCAGGCTCCGGTCCCAAACGGATTTCGGAGTTTAGCGCGTCTTCCATGCTCAAGGCTTTTCCGCAGTAGGTTGCCATGCGGCCCAAGATGGCGGTCATGGAACTGCGGGCTCCGTTCTCCGCTTCATTGATTGGTGTTCCAGCTTTGATGCTGGTCATCAAATCGAAATGCTCTTGTTGATACGGAGCGTTGCGGTTGCCGCGATACTGCCAGGGCGACTCACCTTTGACGTTGATTCTGGCGCCGGAGATGTCCGCGTCACCGTTGGCGCCCACGCAATGTTCCGAGACCGAATCCCAACAGTTGGGAATGTGGCGGCAGAAGCTGTACATCCGCGCGCCGTCTTCATAACGGAACTCAACAGCGTGGTGGTCATAGATCTCGCCGGTGTCTTCGCTTGTGCGAACTTGCCGGCCGCCCATTCCTTGCGCCCAGACCGGATAAGCGTTCTTGACCCAGTTGCAGACATCCAGGTTGTGGATGTGTTGCTCAACGATGTGATCGCCGGAAAGCCAGGTGAAGTAATACCAGTTGTCAATCTGGTACCGCATCTCGGTTTCGCGCTCAGGTCGATTGCGATCACGTCCACGATCAGTCCAAACGCCGCCGCCGTTCCAATAACAACGCAGCGTGTGGATATCACCAATCATCCCGTCATGCAGCCGCTTGATGGTCTCTTGATACTTCGATTGGTGGTGGCGCTGCAGACCAACGCCAACTCCCAATGACTTTTCCTTGGAGAGCTTCGCGGCTTCCAGCACAGTGCGGACGCCTGCGGCATCAACCGCAACCGGCTTTTCCATAAAGACGTGTTTGCCGGCATCCACCGCCGCGGCAAAGTGTTGCGGCCGGAAACCTGGCGGTGTGGCCAGGATCACCATGTCGACATCGCACGCGAGCACTTTCTCGAAAGCGTCCAAGCCGACGAACATCTGGTCTTCCGGTACGGCAAGCTTCTCAGCGTATTGCTCTTCACGCTTGATTGCTTGATATGCACCCTGCAGGCGAAAATCAAAGGCATCGCCCATGGCGACAAGTTTGACGGGGACGCCACCTTCATAGTTGGAAGCCGCGAAGGCATCCTTCACAGCTCCCGAGCCGCGCGAGCCACAACCAATCAGCCCGATCTTGACGGCTTCGTCATCTTGCCGATGCGCGCCACCGGCCGCGGCAAAGCTGGCCAGCGAACCGCCCATTAAGGAACCGCCGGCGATGGCTGCCGCGGACGATTGCAAGAAGTTGCGTCGGGAAGGGGTCGTTGGGTTATGAGAATTCCGTTGCGTCATTGGGAAGGCTCCTGCTTGGCAAAAGGGCGATTTGTCTGGGGGCGGGAACTATTGGCTGGAAAACGATAGGGCTGGGGAGCGCGATGCGGGAACGCTCCGGTCAGCACGTTGATTGGCGGTTACTCGGTTCCGTCTTGGAACTTGTCAGGTCCGTATTTCTTCTTCTCTTCCGGGCTGGGCTCCGTCAAAGGGCGGACAATGCGAAACCCAACAAACTGAGCGTCCGTAAGATACCAAATACTTTGGGGCAATTGGGGGTCCTTCTCTTTCCAATCCGGGTGGGACGGCCGCCGCACGGCACTGCGCAGGTCCTCGGGATCATCATCCCACGAGCCACCGCGGATTGTCCGGTTGTACATTTCCTTAGGCGGATTCAGCGGATTCGACAACAGTTGGTCCGCTCCCTTTTGGTAATAGCCTGGGTCGTAGGCATCCAGCACCCATTCAGAAACATTGCCATGGATGTCAAACAGTCCCCAAGGATTGGGCTTCTTCTCGCCGATCTTATGGTACTTATCCAGCGCGTTGTCGTAATACCAGGCATAGTCTTCCAAGTCGTCCGGGTTATCGCCAAAGAAGTAAGCGGTGGTCGTGCCGGCGCGACAGGCATACTCCCACTCGGCTTCAGTCGGCAAGCGATAGTAACGCCCTGTCTTGGCCGAAAGCCACTCGCAGTACATCTTGGCCGCGTACTGCGTCATGCAGAGGGCTGGGTAACCATCCTTGCCCATGCCGAATGACATGTCGACGTATGGCTTGGTGGGGTGTGCCACGGCGTCAGCCAGCACATCGCCGGCGGTCATTTCCAAATTCAAGACTTCGCGGCGTTTCACATCCAAAGAGAATGTGAAGATGTTGTATTCGTCCCAAGTGACCTCGTGCGTGCCCATCCAGAAAGGAGCGATCTCCACTTCGTGCTGTGGACCTTCATCATCATTGCGGTCCGCTTCTGAATCCGGACTGCCCATGGTGAACTTGCCGCCGGGAATGGGCGTCATGCCAAAAGTGACTTTCGTGCCGCTGATCTCTTCCGTGTACGGCTGCATTTGCGCTTCGGTAGTGGCCTCGGCCGGAGAAGTTGCTTCGTCAGCGACAGACTTTGCGTCCGCTTGACCGCCACGGCCATCCTGTTGCAGTGGCACGAAAGGCGCGGCCGAAAGCACGGCGGAAACAACTGCGATAATCGTAACCAAGGCAAACAGCCGGCCCACAATCACATTGAATGCTTGCTTCCGCTGGTTGCTCGTATGAGACTGCAATGAATGGCCGTGTGTCATTGTTGTAAGATTGAACGAGCCGGTTTGTGTCACTGAACGGTAAGTTCGTTACTAGTTTTTCTTTTTTTGTCCTTCGTCATCCAGAAGCTGGCAGCGGATCACGCACGATGGCAATTGCGATCCATCAGCAAGCCACCACGAAACTCCGCGCAACATGCGTTGGGCTGGGGCTCTTGAGCCTGGTCCTGGGACTCAAGTCTCCCACGCACGAAAATCCCACGCACGAATTCTCCGCAAATGAAGTCCCCGCGCATGGGGGTGCTGCATCAACCTCGTTGCGGCGGTTCAGCTTCTCCCAAATCCAAATGGGGACGAAGTTTACGCTGACATTCTACGCAGAGGACGAAGCCGTCGCAAACACCGCGTCCCAGGCGGCCTTCGCCAGAGTGGAGTTTTTGAACTCGCTCTTGAGCGACTATGACGAAGAAAGCGAACTTTCGCGTTTGTCCGCCAGCAGTCCGCACCCGAAACCGGTCGCCATCAGCAAGGAATTGATGACTGTTCTCTCCCAGGCGGAGCAGCTTTCGCGGCGGACGGAGGGGGCATTTGATGTCACGGTTGGGCCAATCGTCCGGTTATGGCGAAGAGCAAGAAGACAAAATGAACTCCCGCAACCGGAACGTCTGGAAGCTGCCCTGTCAGCGACAGGCTACAGGTTGCTCAGGCTCAACCAGGAACAACAAACTGCCGAACAACAAACCGCGCAACTAACGGCTCCCAACATGCGGCTGGACCTGGGCGGGATCGCCAAAGGCTATGCGGCCGACGAAGCCCTGCGCGTGTTGCGCGACCACGGCATCACCAGCGCATTGGTTGATGCAGGCGGTGACGTGGTTGCAGCTGATCCCCCGCCCGGCGAAAGCGGTTGGCGAATCGCAATCGCCGAACCACAAATGGCGGACGATGGTAATGCGCAAGCGGACGATAAAGCACAAGAGGAGGATGCCAAAGCGCAACAAGCCAACCCTCGATATGTTCGCATCGCCAACGCGGCGGTCGCCCAAAGCGGCGACACGTTTCAGTTCGTCGAACTCAATGGCGTCCGCTATTCCCACATCGTTGATCCGCGAACCGGTGTGGGTTTGACCAATCAACTTGCGGTTACCGTGATCGCGCCTGATGGGATCTCGGCGGATAGCCTGGCATCCGCGCTTTCGGTTTTAGGGCCAGAGAAAGGACTTGCGCTGCTCGAAGAACTGGAGCACACAGAAGGCATCTTCATGTCTCGACCTGAGCAAGGCCGCGAGTCGGAAGTCCATGCTTCAAGCGGCTGGCACGAATATGAAGAAGCGCCGGACCGCAAATAAGCGGGTATGCGAGAGCATTTCCGGCGCATCTTTTTCCTAATTCTCTAAAGACGATTAGCCTTCGGTCTTGCGCAGTTCAAACTTGAGTGGCGTGCGACGACCGTCAGCCGCTTCGGGGAGGAAGCTGCCATTCCAGATCCCACCCGGCTCATCCTTATCGTAAGTCAGGACGGCTAGTCCTTTGATGAAATCCGGCAGTTGCAACGTTTCTTTGAAGGTGAGTCGCACTTCCAATGTTCCGCCGGACCGGCGTTTCAACTCCAGATCGCCGACGCGAACTCGGTCCTCGGCTTCATCAACGTTGTCCGCGTCGCTAAAGAAGATCGCTTTTCCATCGAGTCGAATCCGTCCTTCGGCGATGATCTCTTCGTCGCGCTTTTCGTCCAGCTTGAGCACCTTGAACTGCCACACATTGGCGGTAAGTTCGCCTTTCTCGGTGTCCGTCAAAACGACCACCGGCGGATCTTGCCCATCTTGGGCAACTGCGAGACGCGAATCTGCGGAACAGAATGCTGCGCATAGCCCGGTTGTGGCCAACAATCCTAGTCTTGTCAAAAGTCGCATCGGTTAGCTCCTTCTCATGTGCCGCGCTTCCGCATTCGGCACTCATTCTTCGGAATCACATACTTAGGGCCTTTGCGGCCATGCTTGGCGATAAGCGCCAACCGCTGTCCACGGTTGGTGCGATGCCGACATCAATCGCCGTCACCATCAATCGCCGTCACCTTCAACGGCTTCATCGATGCCTTCGCCAATTTCCTCGGCGGGGCCTTCCTCGACCTCAACTTCACAGCCGGCCATGGTGAATGCCGCGGCGCCCAGGATGACTGCGGACAAACGGCGTTTACATTTTGATAGGCTCATTGGTGCACTTCCTTTGCGAAGATAATCACAATGTGAGGCTTCGTGGTTTAGTTAGCTCTATGGTGGGTTGGGAATGAGGCCCAATCAGCAAGACGAACAAAACTCATCGACTTGTTTTTCGGCCTCTTCCTTGGCGACGCCGTATTTTGCCTGAATGGCTCCAACCAGCTGATCACGGCGGCCCTCAATCACATCCAACTGGTCGTCGGTCAATTCGCCCCACTTTTCCTTGACCTTGCCTTTGACTTGTTTCCAGTTTCCTTCAACTTGATCCCAATTCATTGCTGTCTCCTTTAGGTAAGATTGTTGTGTGATGAGTGTGCATATCCGTGGCGGCGTCACTCATCGCCAGTTGGTTGTTCCGGCGCATCGCCAAATTCGTCTTGGACGTCATCGGCGATTTCTTTCGTTTTTTCGATGACCTCATTCGTATCGCGTTTGGCTTTGTCCGTATTGAAGAAGACACCAGCAGAGCCGTTGTCGCTTTCGAAATAGACCCAGCCAAAGCAAATCAGCCCCGCGACGATGATGGCGGCGAGTATGAAAAAACGCATTTGTTCCTCCTTTCGATCTCCCGGGGCATGGATACCTCTTCTCGTTGTGCCACCGGTTTTCATTTTGTTTGACGTCTATTGCCTTAGAGCAAACGCCGACCGCGATAACCCGTGAACAAGCTGAACACGAAGGCGATCAAGAAGACAAAGAGCAAGATCTTGGCGATCGTCGCCGTCAGTCCGGCGATGCCGCCGAAGCCCAAGAAACCAGCGATGACGGCGAGAATCAAAAACACGATTGCCCAATAAAGCATGGTTAAACTCCTGATTAGAAGTCGTGGCGAACGGAGTGTGGTTTGGCCGTCGCCGCGTTGGTTGTGACAATCCCCTGTGGTGTCTTGACGAAACCACTGATGCACCGTCCAACGCAGTTGCCATGCCAATTGAAGAGCCGGTTCGATAGCTAGTCTCGCCTAAAGCAATGATGCGTAATGACTTATGAAGCCGGCCAATCTTGCGCGACGCAGCCAGTTGGTTCTAACAACGAGCCTGCTCTTGGTCGGACCTCAACCACTTTGATTCGCCAAGCACCAGAAAAGCTGTCTCGGGCGACGCATGTCTGTTGTCTGCAACAGAGGCATAGCGTTTGCTATTAATGTGGGCAGTCACTTTCACGAGCCTTCATCGCTCGACAAATGATGGATTCCAACAAATCAACGCGCCAAATCACGGCCTACATGGTCGCTCTGGCGGCGGTCTGTCTTGCGTTGCTCATCAAGGTCGCTGTCGATTCGTTTGGATTTGCGTCGCTCAGCCCGTTTCGTTTCTTCTTCTTGCCGGTGGTCATTGCCGCGTGGTACGGAGGCATTCGACCGGGGCTCGTAGCGTTGAGCCTGGGAGCGCTGGTCAACTCAATACTGTTCCTCGCACCCACGCCGTCAATTCTTGTGACGGCTCAAGATGAGTTGGTCCAGTTGGTGATGTTCCTTATTGAAGGCGGCATTATCTGTGTGCTCGCCGGAGCGTTGCATGCATCCAAGCAACTCTCGCAGGCAAACCAGCGACGCGCGGAAGCCGCCACGCGGAGAATCGAAAGTCAGGCGAACGCGCTCGAGAAAGCTCAAAATCAGATCCTGGAAGCAATGCAATCCGCCGAAGCTGGTATCAGGGCGAAAACCGAATTCCTGGCAAACATCAGCCATGAGTTGCGGACGCCGATGAACGCAATCATTGGGATGACGGAACTCACTCTCCACGACGAGCAACTTCCGGCTCCCGCCAGAGAGAATCTTGAGATTGCCTACGAGTCGGCGGAAAATCTCATGCACATGGTCAACGATGTTCTCGACTTCTCCAAAATGGAGGCGGGGAAATTTGAGCTCAGCCCTCAGCCTTTCGCCTTGCGCGATGTCCTTGCAGACACCTTCAAGTCGCTTGCGCATCTCGCACATGAAAAGGACCTTGAATTTGGCTGCCATATCCAAACAAACGTTCCCGAATACTTGCAGGGCGATGCGACGCGATTGCGTCAGGTCATCACAAATCTCGTAAACAACGCCATCAAGTTCACCTCCGCAGGTGACGTGCACGCGACGATCTCGGTCAAATCCATCAAGAAAAACATCGCCACATTGCAATTCCGCGTCGCGGATACAGGTGTCGGCATCGCCGAAAAAGACCGTGATGCAATCTTCTCTGCATTCACTCAAGCGGATAACTCAACAACTCGAAAGTACCACGGAAGCGGGTTGGGCTTGTCCATTGTGACCGAGCTGGTGAAAGCAATGGGGGGGCGGATCTGGTTGGAAAGCGAGGTTGGGCAGGGAAGCAAGTTTTTTTTCACTGCGCGATTCCCTGTGCTGAAGGAGCATCAAGTTACTAATGCTACGCCGAGCGTGAATATGGCAGCCTGCCGCGGCATGAAGGTTCTGGTAGTTGATGACAGTGAAACAAACCGCACAATCCTCGCCGAGACGCTTTCTGGCTGGGGAATGGAAACCACTTTGGTGGGATCGGGACAAGCTGCGCTCGACGAATTGGCGAAAAGTCGCGACTTGGAATTTGCGTTGATCATTCTGGATGCGCAAATGCCACAAATGGACGGATTCGAGCTTGCGAAGAGAATCCAGGCGGAGCCGGAATTGGCACAAGCGCCCATTCTTATGCTGTCGTCCTTGGATCGCAGCCAGTTCGCACGGCGTTCCACTGAGTTGGGCATCTCGGCATATCTTGAAAAGCCGGTTTTGCAGTGGGACCTGGCCCGAGCGCTTATGCAAGCCATCGGTCATCCAGTTCCGGAGGAGGTCACAGACGAATGCACCACGCAACAACTGTTGGCGTCGAAGACAGATCATCCGCTCAAGATTCTTGTCGCGGAAGACACGCCGGCAAATCAGAAGGTTGTCGAGCGCATCCTGCAGCGGCGCGGCCATCGAGTTGTCATTGCCCAAAATGGAAAAGAAGCCGCGGACTTCGCCAACGCGACCGAGTTCGACGTTGTATTGATGGACATCCAAATGCCGGTCATGGACGGCCTGCAGGCGACAAAGGCAATTCGCTCTTATGGGACGAATGGAAACTGCCAGACATTGCCATCAGTACCGATCATCGCCATGACAGCCCACGCAATGCGGGGAGATCGTGCGCGCTGCCTGGCAGCAGGCATGGATGGGTATCTTTCCAAGCCGATTGACGCCGAGGCCATGATTTTGAAGGTGGAGACACTCGCCAGTCCCAGCGAATTCGATCCACTAACCGACGACTTGCAAGCAACTCCGCTCGCCAAACCAGAGACATCACCTCCTGGCGTCGCAAGCATGAACCAGGGCGACAAAGACAGCATCATTGATCTCAAAGCCGCCCGCAAGCGATTGGGAAACGACGACGAACTCTTGCTAGAGACGATTGGTTTCTTTCTTGAGGATGTTGATCCTTTGCTCAACAACCTTCGGCAGGCCGTGTCAGCTGGCGAACATAGTGAAGCTCAACGTGCGGCGCACAGCTTGAAGAGCCTTGCATCAACCTTTGGCGCGGAAGCGGCCGCCAGTACAGCTCTCCGCGCGGAGCAAGCTGCCGAAGCAGAATCAGTCGAGGAAGTCGCCGCCGAACTTCCAGCAATCAACGATGCCTTCGAGCAGCTCACCACGCACTTGCGCGCGCTCAAAACCAGGCTCAAACAGAACAGAGACTGAGAACTCTGCTTCATTCGCTGCACTTGTTTGGTCGCTCTTCGATCAAGCAGGCGTTTGCCTGGCCAGCATCTTTTGAGTTGCTGCGCGGCGGCGCAGATCAAGAACGCCGTAACACGTTGATGCGAAGCATCTTGCATGTCGGTCACTTTCATATTGGCACGCTCCTTGCAGTCTAGGCGGTCAGGAAGTTTCACCAAACAGAAGACATCTCAACCCGCATGGAGTTAGACAATGTCGGTTTCAACCGAAGAACTGAATGGCAAATGGACGGAGATCAAAGGACGACTGCGCGAGCGATGGGGAAAGCTATCGGGCGACGAATTGGACACCGCGCGCGGTAACGTTGAGCAATTGATTGGCACGATTCAGCAAAAAACGGGAGAAACTCGCGAGGCCGTCGAGGGATATCTCGCAGAGATCACTTCGCCCAATGCTTCCGCCGTCGCCCAGGCCTCGGAAGCCGTCCGCGAATATGCGGAGGTCGCCAAAGAATCGATGCAGGATGCAATGCGATACGCGACCGAAACGGCCAAGTCTGGCTATGCCAAAGCTGAAAACACAATCAAGAAGCGGCCCATGGAATCTCTGGCAGTGTGTTTTGGCGCCGGCCTGATAACTGGTGTTGTTGTTGGACTTGCGTTGCGATCACGTTGATCGCAACCAACAGCAACATGAAACGCGGACGTCAAATACGAATTGGAGCCATCGGTGACTACAGCAAGTTCACATCTGTCGCAGCCAAGAGAAAACCCCAACACGATCATGCAGACTTCGCGAGAGTTGATTTCGGAGCACCCAATGTCCGCGTCGCTAACGGTTTTCTGCGTCGGTCTAGGCGTTGGAGTGGCTGCCGCCTTTCTGCTCACGAAACACGACACCCAGGAACGAAACCTCGCAAGCCGACTCAGTCAACGTGTGATGGAATCGGTATCGCAAGCATTCCCGGAATCCTGGACGTCGCGCAAATAGCACCCCAACAAGCTCCCGGTCCGCAGAGAAATGAAGCCCCAGCAAACAAATGAGATTTGCCAACAGATGCAGAGCGTTCGCCATCAGATGGGGAACGACGTTGGGCAAATTGTTGACTCCGTGAGGACTTTGGGAGACTGGAAATATTATGTGAGCAAGCATCCTTGGCTTTGCCTGGCGGGTGCGGCTGCTATTGGATTCCTGGTTGTTCCCAAGCGTCCCAAGAATGTCACACTCGACGCGGATGCCGTCAAGGAACTCGCAAAGCAACACAACGTTCGCGTTGAGTTGAAAGAAAATCCAGATGCCAAAAACGGCATCGTCGCTGGGGCGATCGGGTTGCTCGGCAATGTCGCCCTCCGAGGTGCGATGAATTATCTCGGACAGAATATCGGGAAGTTTGCCGGAAACATGGCAGGGGAACCACAACATGAGGAATCGCATCCTTGAACATCTCGAACGGGAGCGACCGATCGACGATGGTCGCCAAGCCCATGCATCACGGCCATTGATGGAGCGTGTTACTTCCGCAAGGGGCGCCGTCCCAACTTGGATCGCTTCGCATCCAGCTTTGAGCTTTGGCGCGGCCATCGCACTGGGGATCGCAGCTGGTTGGTGGATCAAAAGAAAATGAGTGAAAACAACGGCACAACAACGAATTCCGCAGGGCAGCAAGCCGCACGGAATGTCAACGGCCTCGCGCACGATGCCTTGACGCTTCTGCAGCTGCAAGGCCGGCTGTTACGGATTGAATCGACCGCCTGGTTTCAGGGACTCGTGCGACCGACCCTCTGCGCAATCATCGGCAGTGTTCTTGCACTGGCTTGCGCGCCCATCTTATTGTTCAGCGTCGCTGCGTTTCTCGTCGAATTCGCTGGAATGACATACACGCTTTCGCTAATCATCGCAGCGTGTATCGGAGTTGCCGCTGCTGCGGTTTTCCTGTGGATCGCGTGGCGAACACTGCAGACGCCAAGCGATGCCCTCAGCCGCTCCCGGGAAGAGTTGGAGCGCAACGTTGACTGGCTCAAGAAAACACTTTGCCCAGCCGGGCATTCCAACAACGGATCATCGTCGGCACGTCCGCCGGACAGATGATCCAGCAACGTACGCCAGTTACGCCATAGCCAAAACCCTGGAGGAACCAATGTCTGCCCAAACAAGAAATCAGGAAAACGTGAACTCCGATCAAGCCGCCATTCAAGCTGCCGGAGACCCGCAGTTGACCGCTACTGAGTCGGCGGTGGCTTGCATCAAGGAATACGCCCATGCGCGGCCGGAGGTGGTCACGCTCTGGGCATTTGGAATCGGCTTCGTTTTGGGATGGAAACTCAAACCGTGGTAGTCAACTAGAAGTGCTTCGTGCACAAGGATGCCGCACATGTCGCGGGCGTATACCCAGCAAACAGTCCACGCCTCTCACAAGCCCTTGGCCGCTGAGAGTGAAGTCTTTGGTCTCAAAGACGAATCGCGCGAGGACATAAGGGAAGATCCTTCCGGAGAGACCGGAGAGAACTGCGTTACCGCGGGCCTCGATCAACGGCGTTTGTTGATTGTCATCGCTGGGTGTTTGATTGCGCTTGCCATCATTGGCGCTTTTGCCACGCTCTATTTCGCGCAAGCAATCTTCTTTCCAATCGCACTGGCTTTCGTGCTGAAGTTGGTGTTCTATCCAGTCGTGCGGCGGTTCAATCGCTGGCGAATCCCCGAGTTTGTGGGCGCTTTGATAATTGTCGGCGGAATCATCGGGATTTCCATCGCGTCGGTCGCGTTCCTTGCTGCTCCCGCGAGCGGATGGATGGAAAGCGCGCCGCGGCACTTGCGCACCATCTCCGCAAAACTGCATGCGGTCAAAGAGCCCATGGAGAAAGTCAGCGCTGCAGGAGCGAAGGTCGACGAGATTACTGACGTTGACGGCGAATCGAAGCCAATTCCTGTACAGGTCAGCCAACCTGGGATTGTCACGTCACTGGTCAATACAACAAGCTCAGTTCTGATTGGGTTCTTTCTCACCATGGTCTTGCTGTTCTTCCTGTTGGCAGGCGGAGACCGATTGCTGGAAAAGGCCGTCGGCTTGACTCCGGAATGGAAGAATAAGCGAAAGATTGTGGAGCTTGCCCGCGATGTTCAACAGTGTTTGTCCTCCTATCTGTGCGCCACCACGTTCATCAACCTGACACTCGGATTTCTCGTCGGACTCGGGATGTGGCTCATCGGCTTGCCCAATCCAATCCTGTGGGGAGTTATGGCTGCCGCGCTGAATTATGTTCCGTACTTTGGCGCACTGGTGGGTGGCGGCGTCGTATTCCTCGTTGGACTCGTTCACTTTCCACAACTCGGCGATGCCCTGTGGGCACCGGTTGTCTACTACTCGCTGAACGCAATCGAGGGCTATTTCGTCACGCCGGCAATTCTTGGCCGTTCCATTCGGCTAAGCCCACTGGCAATTGTGATTGCCATGATTCTCTGGGGCTGGTTGTGGGGAGTAGGTGGCGTACTGCTTTCTGTTCCCATCCTGGCTGCCACAAAGGTCGCGTGTGATCACAGCGAGCGACTTGCGCCTGTGGGGCAATTGCTCGGGAGATAATGAGCACGTGCAAGTGCTCAGAATTTGCACAACGGTAGCCAGATCACGAGCCAAAAGAGGCAAGTGGTGTGACTTCGCCCAATCTGGACGAAGAAAGCGCTGGCAGATTCATTTTCGGCGAGTTGCCGACTGATCAATCGCGAGATACTGCGAGATTACGACGAGACAACCGGTTTTTTGCCAGCATGGCTCGCAGATTGCACTGTGTTGTCGTGCCAAATTGAACCAACTCATATCTTCGCGCGAGCGAACAAGACTCGTTAAGGGATCGCGCGCGCATCGAACAAACGAGGCCAAGATGTTAACGCAAGCTGCATATCGTTGTCCCCACTGTCAGAACACTGTCGACGTTCCGGATGATCTGATGGGCGAAATCGTCGAATGCGGAAACTGTCAGCAACAGTTCCAAGCCCAAGCGCCTATCGTTCACCCTAAAATGATTTCCGACGACAAAGACAAGCCTCGCGTAAGTGCCCAAATTGCAAACTCCGAAGAAGTGCTCCGCGAGTTTCATCCCGTGATGTTTCGCAATCACTTGTTTCTGACGACGATTGCGCTCTTGTTCACCGCGGCAGGTATCGCGGCATTGATTTCCTGGGCCGTTGGCCAGGAACTCCTGGGAATCGAGGGGACCTGGTTGATGATCGGCGGGATTTTCTTGACCTCGATCGCTGCGATCTATTTCCTGACACGCTGGATTCAAAAGCTCGCCATCACGATGAAGATCACTTCGCAGCGCACCGTGGTCACCCGCGGCATTATCGCAAAATCAACTAATGAAGTGCAGCATGACGATGTGCGTAACATCAAATCAGACCGGAATATCATGGAGCGTTTGCTGAATTACGGCGACATCGCGCTCTCAAGTTCCGGACAGGACGATATGGAAATCGTCGTCCATGACATTCCCGACCCTGAAGGCGTCATCATGGAGATTCGCGCGCACCAGTAAGAACGCCGGTTCGTAGAAACTCGGGACGGTTGGCAGGCGCATCTCTTGCCACTTGCGGGGGGTGCAGGCTGCAACCCATAGGGCTCTTCAAGCAGGCCGAAAAGTCTGCACAAATTTGTCAATCAAGGCTGATGTTGGGTTGCCGCGGTTGGTTGTTTTTTGACCACCGTGGCCGCCAACTTGGCTCCGTGATTCACCTTTTACGCCGGAACTTCCTGAGCAGTTGATTCGTAAGTGGTGTCTTGCCAAGGGTTTAGCGTTAAACGCGTCTGCCGAGTCAAAAAGAAATCTCTGCTGTGGCACAACCGCTGCCTATCAGTGCAAGCGAATTAGTCGTTTGACCTGCATACGAAGAATCTTCGCGACTGGCGGGATTTGCCGTTCTCGCCCCGCTGGCTGCCCGTCAGTCGCTTCAACACAAGGAGTTCGAGATGTTTTCCAAGGCTGCTCTCTGTTGTGCGATTAGTTTGCTAGTCACCTCAGCCATGGGCTGTGAAGAGAATTCGTCGCTGCCGGATTCCAGCAAGATGGAAAAGGAAGTTGGCGAGGCCTGGGACGCGACATCCGAGTACTTTGCCGAACAACGCGATGCGTTTGTGGAAAGCACCAGGGAAGAGTTGGGGCAACTCGATGATCGGCTGGCGCTCCTAAGGGCGAAAGCCGAAGAAGCAACCGGCGACGCGCAGGCTGTTCTGAAACAACAGATCGGGGAACTGGAGGAAGAGTGCGCGTCGATGGACGAGCATCTTGAGCAACTATCGGCCGATAGCGAGGAAGCTTGGGAAGAGGCCAAGCGATCAATCAAGACTTCTCTTGGCGAGTTGAGAGACCGCATTGATAACGCCATCCGCGAAGACGAAACTTCTAATGGCTAGCTCAAAGTTCGACGACTGCCAGTCAATGCCAGAACAACCGCCGGAGAATGCTGGTTTTGCGTCGCTCTGTAGCGGATATGATCGATGGCAACGCGGCATCAGCCGCTAGCGTGGATCAAGCTGGCAGCGCGGACAACCGCGTGACTGACAACGACATAGATTTTCACCACGATTAGTCGCCACGACGCCATAACACGACGCACGGATTGACAATCAGGATTCCAAAAACGGCACCCTTACATAGGTACGGAAGCCGGGCCAAGAATCCCGCCATGGATCCATGTGCGCAAAGATAAAGGGACTGGAGATGACCAAGATCCTCGTTGTCGATGATGATCGAACTGTCCGCCATCTCATCACGCGCGCGTTCGAAAAAGAGGAAGTCGAAGTCCTGGCAACTTCGTCCGCGGAAGAAGCACTGACTGCGCTCTCGAAAGAGGACCATGGCTTCGACGCCTGTCTGCTGGACATCTTGCTGCCCGGGATCTCCGGTCTGGAAGCGTTCGAGAAGATCAAGAGCTTGGATTCCAAGCTGCCTGTCATCTTCATCACGGCGATGAGCGGAAGCGACGTTGCGATTGAAGCAATGAAGCGCGGCGGCTACGACTACCTGATCAAGCCGCTTGATTTGCCGCAAGTTGTTGAGAGCGTCGAAAACGCAGTCGAGATTCGGCAAAAAATGCTCCGCCCTGTCGGCGTAAGCGAAGAAACTCCCGACGGTGATCCCACGGCGGACCTGATCATCGGCACCAGCCAAGAGATGCAAGAGATCTACAAAGCCATCGGCCGGGTTGCCTCGCAAGATGTCAGTGTCTTGATCGAAGGAGCAAGTGGCACCGGCAAAGAGTTAGTGGCCAGGGCCATCTATCAACATAGCGAACGCTCCGACCGGAGTTACCTGGCGGTCAATTGTGCCGCCATCCCGGCGCCACTTTTGGAGAGCGAACTCTTTGGTCATGAGAAGGGCGCGTTCACTGGCGCGGACAAACGAAGAGTCGGAAAGTTCGAGCAATGCAACGGCGGCACAATCTTCCTGGACGAGATTGGAGACATGCCGCAAGAGTTGCAAAGCAAGATGTTGCGATTGTTGCAAGAGCAACAGTTCGAACGTGTCGGCGGCAACGAGACGATCTCGACAGACGTTAGAATCATTGCGGCGACAAATCAGGACTTGCAACAGCTTGTCGATGACGGCAAGTTTCGCGAGGACCTTTATTATCGCCTGCGTGGATTTCTGATCTGCCTGCCACCGCTCCGCGAACGTGGCGATGACATCGTCTTACTGGTGAAGCGCTTTCTGCGTCGCTTCAACCATGAACTCAAGAAGAACGTCGAGATGGTGTCGCCGGAGACTATGGAGGTTTTCCGTCGCTACTCCTGGCCGGGAAACATCCGTGAACTGGGCAATGTTATGAAACAAGCAATGCTGCAGGCGACAGGGTCTGTCCTGCATCCCGAGTTCTTGCCGGACCTGGATTGCGAACAATTCGATCCGGGGAATCCCGAGCAGGCGGGTTCAGATCATTACTCCGATGAGACGGATAACGTTTCCAGTCAGAAGTCCGCGAAGGGGCTCGCCGAGTTCATTGACGAGGGACTTCGCAAAGGCGACGGCGATCTCTATGCCAACTCCGTGGAGTTTCTGGAGAGGATTTTGCTGCCCAAAGTGCTACAAGCAACAGGAGGCAACCAATCCAAAGGCGCAAAGCTCCTCGGCATCACACGAGGAAGCTTGCGAAACAAACTTCGGTCGCTAGGGATCTCAGTGGAGCAGATCATCAGCGTTAGCGAGGGATCTCAAGAGTAGAACGCCCTGCAATACTCTCGCGAACTCCCCCAACGGTCACTCGCCGTAAGTAAAGTATCCCCGACAGGATTCGAACCTGTAACCTTCGGCTCCGGAGGCCGACGCGCTATCCAATTGTGCCACGGGGACAGTGGATTGAATGCCGCGCCGATTATGACGCTAACGAACCGAAGGCGTCAAGCAGCAAGAACCTGATGCTACGCTATGCACAAGGGTGGACCACTTCACTTACTTGCGTGTTCATTGCACGGTACGATGTGTGCGACAAGTCCTCGAACCAATGGGATTGCTATGTCGCAAGTTCTGTTTGCATGCTTGTTTCTCAGCGCGCCGCTTGTCGCGATCGGCAACCTTGCCGCTCAGGGCACTCCTGACTGGGCTCAGTTTCGAGGGCCGAACGGTTCGGGTGTTGCCGCTGGTGAGATGGATTTGCCAGATCGGCTCGATCCCGAAAGCAATGTCGCGTGGAAGACGGCGGTGCCGCCGGGGCACTCTTCGCCGATTGTCGTCGGCGATGCGCTATATCTCACCGCATACGAGCCTGGCAAGTTGTTAGTGCTCAGTCTCAATCTGCAAAGCGGCCAAGAACGTTGGCGTCGCGAGTTCCCGGTCGATGCGTTCGAAAAAACTTACGAGCACGGACCGGCCAGCAGCACCCCGGCCAGCGACGGTCAGCGAGTCTTCGCCGCTTTCGGTTCGCTGGGCTTGATCGCGCTTGACCGGAACGGCAAAGAGTTGTGGCGACACGAACGCTCCGCTGTGCGGAACACCTTCGGCTCGGCGAGTTCGCCGGTTGTGATTGACGGCAAACTGATCGCCATCTGGAGCGATCAACAGCAATCCCACATCCAGGCGCTAGACCCTGCCAGTGGTCGCGTGATCTGGGAGCAGCAACGAGAAGGCCCTGCGTCGAGTTGGTCGACACCGGCCAGATGGCAAAGTGGCGAGCAAGCGGCCTTGCTGATTTATGAGCCGTTCCACTTGCGGTGTCTGTCCCTGGAAAGCGGCGAGCAACTCTGGGCCGTGCCTGGCCTGGCGGACGAACCGATCACGGTGCCGCAGTTCGCAGGCGGGTTGATCCTGACAACTTCCTACAACCTCGCGGTCAACAAAGAAGCGATCGGCCTGCCGGCATTCGAGGCATTGCTGAAACAATGCGATGCCAACGATGACGGACAGATCAGCGCGGAGGAAAGCCGCGCGAACACAAGTGTGCTCTCACGTCCCGATGCCGACGGCGAAGGCGACCACCCGCTGCGAATCTTCTTTCGCATGCTCGATGCGGACAAAGATGGGCAGATTGCCGCGGACGAATACCTTCGATTGCGCGAGTGGACCGATAGCATGAAGCATGCAAACGGGTTCATTGCGTTGCGCCCCAGCGACGTAGAGTCCGCTCCGGAACTCGCCTGGCAGACGGAGACCGGCGTGCCAGAATGTCCCACGCCGGTGCTGTGGCAAGATCGTCTGTATGCCGTTCGCAATGGCGGGGTGCTCACGTGTCTGGACGCCAAGACCGGCAAGGAACTCTCCCGCGGCCGCGCCGCGCCTGGCGGTCCGTACTACGCCTCGCCGGTTGCCGGCGATGGCAAGATCTACCTCGCCTCCGCGCGGGGAATCGTCACCGTTTTGCAGGCGGAAGCAGAACCAACCGCCATCCATCGCGCGGACCTGGGCGAGCCTGTCTGGGCAACGCCGGCTCTTGTTCCCGGAGCGGTCATCGTCCGCAGCGAAGGGCACGTGTGGTGCTTTGCAAACGGCGACTAGCGCGCAACTCACGCGAACGAGCGAAGCGCGCGACATCGCTTGCGATTCTGAAATTCCAAATTGCCAAAGAGCGAAACGGCAAATTCCCACGGAAGCTGCGCAGTGGGCAACACGAGTTTTTAAAAAAAATCCGCGGCGCGCGGAATTCGCGCGAAAATGCCTCTCAGCCAAGATCCAAATCCGGAGTCACACCCGGGGTTACCACCCGGGGTTACCATCCGCCATTGCACCCGGGGTTACGCCCGGCATTACA
>CALJLD010000025.1 GCA_937982665.1 uncultured Planctomycetales bacterium | reverse complement strand
TCCTCAGTATGCAAAATGCCTTAAACCGTGTCCAGGGGGGAGTTTGAGAGGGGTGGCCTGAGTGGGCTTCCTGAACGATTCAGCAGGCTGCGCCACCCAAGGAACGTGCCATTCTCCGGAGATGCGGAGATTGACAAACCTAATCTCCGGAACTTAAGATTTGGATATCCGGAACTCAATTTCGTTCGTGTCCGATCTATGTTTGGAGGGATTCTATGGCTGATGCGGCGGTTGCTATCACAGAAAAGGAGGCAGAAGCACTCCTGGCTGTCGAGGAGGGCCAGTTTTCGGACGTCAAAGCCAAGGCGATTAGTCCGTCGAAACTGAGTCATACGATTTCGGCATTCGCCAATACAGACGGTGGGGACCTATACATTGGTATAGGCGAAGAGTTGCTCGGAGGTAACGTCAAGAAGCGCACATGGGACGGGTTCTCAGACGTTGAAGATGCCAACGGGCACATGCAGGCATTCGAGCAGGCCTTCCCTTTGGGCAAAGATTTCCAGTACGAGTTCCTGAGATGCGCAAAACGACAAGGAGTAGTTCTCCACGTACAGGTTCTGCGAACACAGGGAATCGTCGAAGCTTACGACAAGATTCCATATATCCGTCGCGGTGCCCAAAACCTTCCGCAGAAGAGAGCGGAAGAACTGAGCCGACTGGAGTTCCAGAAGGGAGTTTCTTCATTCGAAACTCAGACAGTTCGGGTCGCTAAGGAACTCATTATCGATTCACCAATCACGCGAGATTTTCTCAGCTCTGTTGTGCCCAACGCAGAGCCAGAACCTTGGCTTAAGAAGCAGTCTCTAATTGCAGAGGATATGCCCACAGTGGCAGCCCTCCTGCTGTTTGGCGAAGAACCGCAAGCACAGCTGCCGAAGCACTGCGGAATCAAAGTGTATCGGTACGAAACCCAAGAAACAGAGGGTTTTCGTGAGGCATTGACTTTCATTCCCATGACAGTGGAAGGCTGTCTTTACGAGCAAATCAAAGAGGCTGTCCAAACGACGACTAACGAAGTTGAACGCATTAAGCACATGGGGCCTGACGGTCTGCAAGCTATTACTTACCCGCCGGAGACTCTTCATGAGATCATTACGAATGCTGTGATCCACCGTGATTACAGCATTGCGGATGATATCCACGTGCGAGTCTTCGATAACCGGATTGAAGTGCAGAGCCCAGGTCGGCTGCCCGCCCATGTAACCCCCCGCAACATCTTGAACGAACGGTTTGCACGTAATGGGGCAATCGTTCGCCTCCTTAATAAGTTCCCGAATCCACCCAATAGGGACGTTGGTGAAGGTCTGAACACGGCTTTTGAAAAAATGCACAGCTTGGGCTTAAAGGAACCGAAGATCGAGGAGCGCGACAGTGATGTGCTGGTAACTATCCGGCACGAAGCGCTTGCGTCACCTGAGCAAGCGATCATGAAGTACCTGGAAACTCACGACACTATCAGGAATAAGGAAGCGCGCGCGCTAACGCACATAAAAGACAGCGATCAAATGAAGAGAATCTTGAGCGGGATGGCCAAAAAGGGAGAAATCGAGGGCGTCCCGGGCGCTCGCTTCGGTGGCATGCAGTATCAAAAGAAAGCGAAAGAGTAACGGATTCCAAGCGGGTCCGCGCGCCCACACACAATTGGACACAACCGTTTGAGCGCGATCCTTGGCTGCAGCCGCACTGTGCGAGTGGATCGGTTGTGTTGCGAAAACTGCGTAGGACTTAACTCTGGCGGCGTATTCCGGCGTAGGTTCCCTCGGCCAAGACTCCCACGCGATCGTCAGACTTCTCGCACGGCTCCAACTTCGGTGCAGCTGCTGGCTCGTCCCGCTCGTCCTGCAGTGCTCTTCATCTGCCCGGAGAGTCGCAATTTGCTATTGAGCACTGCGCACTTTCCGTGCGAACGTGACTGCCGCGCGGGAGTCTCAGCCGAGAGCGGATTCGCGTCGGCCATCGTCAAACTTCGCGCACGTTCAAAACTGGGGTGCCGTGGGCTTCGCCAGTGAATCCGCATCGCCCAGGCTCAAATCCCGCACTCTCAACCGGGCATTCAAACATGGCAACACCAACAAATACCCATCGCACGGAAACATCTACCACGCACGGCCGAAAGTGGGTGCCACGGGAAGCTTGCTTCCCGTGCGTGTTGGGCCACCGTCGATTCCGCAGAACAGCAAATGCATTCCAAACAACTTGTCGCACAACATCAGCCTTCGACCTTCCCCCAAAAGCCCGAAAGTGGGTGCCACGGGTAGCTCGCTACCCGTGCGTGTCGGGCCAGCATCGATTCCGCCGAACATCAATGCGTTCAAAACTATCTTGTCGCACAACCATCAGCCTTCGACGTCCCCCAAAGTCCCGAAGTGGGTGCCACGGGAAGCTTGCTTCCCGTGCGTGTCGGGCCACCGTCGATTCAGCACAACATCAAATGCGTTCCAAAGAATCTTGTCGTACAACCTCAACATTCGACCTTCCCCCAAAAGCCCCGAAGTGGGTGCCACGGGAAGCTTGCTTCCCGTGTGTGTCGGGCCAGCATCGATTCCGCGCAACATCAATGCGTTCCAAACAAACTTGTCGCACGGCATCAGCCTTCGACGTCCCCCAAAGTCCCGAAGTGGGTGCCACGGGAAGCTCGCTTCCCGTGCGTGTCGGGCCACCGTCGATTCCGCCGAACATCAAATGCGTTCCAAAGAATCTTGTTGCACGGCATCAACCTTCGATCTTCCCCCAAAGCCCCAACACTTACCGTGCGGAAGCATATTTGGCTCCCAACTCGCCCTCAAAACGCTGTTACAACCGCGCAACTGAGCGCCAAATCGACCTAACAAGGCACCCAAAAATGCTTCCCTGCATAAATCATTCGGTCACCGAACGATTTGTTTTGCCCAACGTTTGAGACAACAAGCAGATGCAAATGCAATCCACAACAACACTTATCGAAAGACCATCATCCTGCCCGGACGCAGAATGCCGGCGATGAACCTTCAGGCCTCCCCGATAGCTTGCGTCCGTAATGGATAAACACCAAACGTATTTCGTAAGGAGAAACCGCGGCTAAGTCTGGCTCTGGAAGATTTTTTGCAAACACGCCTTGCCCACTGCGCAGACTTCGTGGGAATTTGCTCTTTCGCTCTTTGGCAATTCGGAAACACCACCACATCAGCACGCGGCGCGGTGGCGCGGCAGCTGGTGACTGGCGGGGTTACGGACGGATGCACGATGCCATTCGCCTGCGCTCACAACGCCGGCGGCCGATTTGCCGCACCTGGCTTCACTAACGAGCACGTGGAGGAAGCGAGCGGGGTTGTTCGCGAGACCTTGTGCGCTGCAGAAGACACGCATCGCGCATCTTTCCCCAATCCGTGCGATCGCGCAATACCGGAAAGTTTTCGCAGGCCGTCAACTTTCTGCTTGCCGCGCTCGATTTTCCAAGCTACACGCACTGTGGAAGCTTATCGCCATAGCGAATTCGTTCTGATTGCAACGATTCTATGGCTTTCCGCCTTTCACAACCGTTGCAAGCCGCACCACGCAACGGCTTGAGACTCCCGACCTCCCGATTCTCGCTTACGGAGCTGACCGAACGTGGCCAAATCCACCAAGACAACGTCCGCAAAAACGACGCGCAGCAAATCGAAAGCGACTTCCAAGCGGGCGAAGGCCAGCACAAAGAAGTCCGCGAAGTCTCCCCGTAAGAAGTCCACTCCTCAGGCCGCCGCAAGCAAAGCGGACGACGCCACCGCGGAAGAGGTCAAGGTTGATCGCCGTCGCGGGGACCGCCGCAAGGAGGACAAGCCGGTGACGCTGGAACGTCGGGCCAAGACGCCGCGTCGCCGACAGATTGATCCCACAACGTGTGAACGCGATTACTCGAATGACGAAATCGAGTTCATGAACGCGCTCGACGAATACAAACGCAAGAACGGTCGCATGTTTCCCACATGCAGCGAAGTTCTTGAGGTGATTCGCGAGCTGGGATACCGCAAGCACACGGAACCGGCCATGGAGCCTGCGAACGAGCAACCCGCCGACCTTCAAGCCGCGGTGCCGGAGATGGATGCCGACGATATCGACGGTATCAACGCCCCGCAAATGGAAGACGCTTTCAATTAGCGAGTGAACACCGGCTGCCTGCTGCTACCCGGCAGTGGGCAGCGCCGGTTGATCCTCAGGCTTGGCTTCCTGTTGTGGCGCTGCTGCGGAAAGCGTTTCTTCCAGCGCCAAGGGGATATCGCGTTGCGGTGCCCAGCCAAGCAGCTCTTTCGCGCGATCTTGCGCGAACACGCGATTGGCGGTTGCTGACTTGACGCGATAGATCGACAGCGGGGCGTTGCGGCGAAGCACGGCACACAGAGTCTGAATGCCCAGCGCGCCGAAATAGACCAGCGGCATGGGAGCACGAACGACACTTCGCTGGTCGCCAGTTGTCGATTGATATCTGGCCAGGATCTCGTTTTGCGAGAGCGACGACGAATCGGCCAGGTGGATGATTGTGCCTGGCTCCAGCTCCTGATCGGCGGCTGCGAGCAGCCCATCAACCACATCTTCGACGTGGACCATCGGGACAATTGTCTTGCCGTTGCCGAAGATGACCAACCGCCCGCCCGCCTGAAGCGCGACCCCGGAAGAAAGCAACGGCGCGCCATGCCCAATGACTTCCGATGGCCGAATGATGACCGCTGGCAAGCCATGTTCGTTGACGGCGGCGGTCACGATTTGCTCGGCCGCGAGTTTTGTTTGTGTGTAGATGCCGCGAGCTTCCGGCTTGGGCTCGAGCGGCCAGGATTCGTCGATGACTTCGCCGGTCTTGCCGGCTGCCGAGTGCAGCACCGAAAGCGAGCTGACATAGACCAGCTTTTGCACGTCATGCTTGATTGCGGCATTGACGATGTTGCGTGTGCCCTCGACACTGCCGCGGCGGAATTCGTGCGGATGGCCATGCACGACGCCACCCACGTGATAGACAAGCGAGGTTCCCTGCACGGCGCGATCAACCGCGCTTGCGTCACCTAAATCTCCGAACATGACTTCCAGGTTCGGTTGATTGCGAAACTGTTCCGCATATCGCCGGGCAAGAACACGAACCTTCTTGCCGGATTCCAGCAGGCGGGCCAGCAATCGACCGCCGATGAAGCCAGTTGCTCCGGTGACCAGGATTGGCGCTTGCGGGTCACTGCAGAACTTGGACAGCGCGGCTTCTTTGGCGGCGTCCGCGTCGGTCGCGGCTCGCTCTACGAATTCCAGAGTGTTGGCAGCGGAACCCGGCGAGACCACCGGCGGCCGACCATCAGCAATCCGCTCATAGAACTCGGCGACCATCTCCTGCAATCCGTGGTAGCGACGGATTCGCTTCGCCAGGAACTTGGCCATGTTGAGCGGAACTTGCCAAAGCGGTGACCAACCTTCCCGCATGGCATTGAAAACACGTTGCGCGTGCTGCGGAAGCCGTGTCTCGCGCTTCATGGACACGGACATGCCAAACAGGTCGAGGCGAATTGTTCCCCTGGTTCCCTGAATGATCAGCATGTCTTGCAGCGGGCGAACGTTCCAGGAGATATGGACTCCGCCTGTTCCGCGCTCGCAGCGAACGGTCATTCGCCAATCATCGAAGAACAACAAGGGGTCGCGGCCACGATGCTCGAAAGACCATTCCGCGTCGCGAATGGGGCCGAGGAAGGCTTCAATCAAATAAAGCGAGTGAATGCCCAAGTCACGGAACGGGAAACCGCCGGCTCCATAGTGCGGCGGCATGGGGCCACGTTCGTACGGGGGATACTCCTGGCTGCGAAGGCACTCCACAGCGATGACGTCGCCAATCTTCCCCGCTTCAACAAGCTTGATGGCTTTGGTCACGAAGGGATCGCGCAGCAACGAATGGTCCACGCCAACGGTTTTGCCAGCTTCTTCGGCCGCGGCTGCGATCTTGCGGCAATCTTCGACACTCGTCGCCAGCGGCTTTTCGACAAAGACGTGACATCCGGCAGCAAGCGCATCGAGCGTGATTTGCGCGTGGCTGGCCGGCGGAGTCAGCACGTGCACGGCGTCCGGTCGCGTCGCCAGCATTGTTTCCAAAGATGCAAAGACGGCAGGCAGCTCGTGCCGCTTGGCGACTTCCTCCGCGCGTGCGCGATCCAGATCACAGATGCCGATGATCTCGATGTTCGGCAGGCGCTTCAGCCCTCGAATGTGGTATTCGCAAATCTGTCCCGCGCCGACAATTCCGACGGAAAAGTGTTGCGGCGAAGTTGATGAATTCGGGCTAGGCATGAATCGTCTTGTCTTCGATCGTTCTTTTTGAATCTCTACTGCGGCAAATTGCGCGGCCGAATGGGGCAAGTGTTCGGAAGCCACCGTTCGTTTGGTTGACCCGCTGGCAGGCAGTCCGTGCCGAGAATCCGCGTATCAGCTTGAGTTGGCGGCAACCCGCGACTGCCCGGCAATGTTGTTATAGAGCGTTTGGAAGCGCTCGATCATAGCCTGAGTGCTGAAGTGTTCTTGCACGCGCTGCCAGGCGGCCTGACCCATCTGGTAGCGCAGTTCCGGATTGCCGACGAGGTCCAGGACGGCCTCGGCCAGGGCTTTTGCATTGTGCGGAGGAACCAACTTGCCGGTGACTCCATCTTGCACAACCTCAACGTTACCGCCCACGCTGGTAGCGATGGTTGGCGTCCGCGCGGCCATGTATTCCAGAATCGCGTGCGGCAGGCCTTCGTTTTTGGAACAAAGCACAGCCACGTCAATGTGTCGCAGGAACTCAGGAACATCGCGGACAAGTCCGTGCAGTTCCACGTGTTCCTTAAGGCCCAATCGCTGGATTTGCTGTTCCAGCGGTTCCCGCATCGGCCCTTCGCCAGCGAAATGAAAGATGACGTCATCCCGGACTTCGCGAACAAACTGTGCCGCTTGCACAAGCACGTTGTGGCATTTCTCTTCGCGCAACATCGCCACAATGCCCACGTTGTAAGGGCTTTCCGTACGTGGCACCGTGTCCTTGTCGACCCAACGGCCATCTTGATAAGCGGACAATGAGATGCCGTTTTCCACAACGTGAACTGGCTTTGCCTCCGGCCACTTGTCCGCAAGCACATCCTGGCGGCACGCCTGACAATTGGTGATGGCGCCGCTCAGGCTCGTCTTGGCCAAAAGACGATTTGCCCAACGGCCAACTGTGCGGGTGAGCA